>JAFYUJ010000110.1 GCA_017558555.1 Akkermansia sp. | reverse complement strand
GGGAATCGCTAGTCTTGTCTTTGGTGTTTTTCATGTAGAGAGTGTATTTTTGGTTTTGGCGAATTAATTATACCATCTCTTCTTCTGGAGAGCACCTTTTTTTGTGCTCTCATCGTGTCGCATTTAATTTTGCCATTCTCATGTCCAGAAGAAACGAGAGAATGAGATTGACAGTGAGGCGCAACTTTGTCACAATGAAAGGGATGAGACGTGTTATCCTTGTTGCAGTATTGACGTCCGTATGGCTGGGGTGTGCGAGCGAAGTATGCGCAGCCCCGCCGCTTACTCGCATTATGCGCATGAATAATAAACTTGAGGGCCATCGTGATGGCGTGAATCGTGAGCAGGAACCCTCGTACAGAACGCCTAAGTATTACCCTGATAGTTATCCGGAATATGGCAGGCAACGTAGTTCTTCCGATGCAGGTTGGCAAAATGTGCAGGATAACCGCAATAGTGCGAACAAGACGCGCTCCTATGGTGTAGGAGGGCCTCGCGCTTCGCGTCGCCGATTCTGACATTAATCCGCAGCCTTCTCCAGAAAACGAATGATGAGTTTTCTATCCGGCGATGCTATCGGAATTGCATCCAGGGATGAGAGCGGAACGTACTCTTCCCCGGGAAGCGGTGTGGTATGGGCTGCATCGGCCAAATAAAGGGAGCGGGTCACTTTGTAGCGAGTGACGTTGTATTGCTGGTTACAGAGGTGGGGCAAATGGCGAACCTCTGATTCAGGGCGCTGGGGCAGGCGATACATGCCTGCGTGGCGGGTTCCTTCGGCTTGTTTTTCCAAGAGGATACCCTGGTTTGAAACGACCCAGATATCGTGGTGAGCCATGGTGGTGACTGCTTTTGTGGGCATTTTGACCGGGAGCGAGGACGGATCCTCTGCCAGACAGTATTTGCGCACGGGACAAATGATGCAGGATGGCTCGCTGTGGGTGCAAATGGTTTGCCCCAGCTCCATGAGCGCTGAATTGTAGGCTCTGGGGTTATCCTGATGCACCATGGCCGCAGCCATTTCCCATTGCTCTCGCTTGCCTTGTGGTGAATCAATGGGGGTGGCATCATTGCACAAGCGAGCAAAGACTCGCGAGACGTTGGCGTCAACCAAAGGCGCGGGACGGTTCCAGGCAAAACTGAGGATAGCCCCCACGGTATACTCACCCACGCCGGGCAGGGTGAGGATGTCTGTTGCGGAATCCGGGAAGATACCCTCAAATTTTTCTACGATGACGCGAGCTGCCGCTTGCAATGCTCGCACGCGGCGGTAGTAGCCCAGTCCCTCCCAGGAGCGCAATGCTTCCTCTTCTGTGGCCGCAGCAAGATGCGCCGGTGTGGGGTATTGTTGCATCCATGCCTCGTAGCGAGCCAGCACGGTGGGAATGGTGGTTTGTTGCAGCATGATTTCGCTTACCAGGATAGCCCAGGGGTCAGTCGTGCGTCGCCATGGGTAGTCTTTACCGTACCGGGTGAACCAGTCCACGAGAGTCTGGGCGATATCTGCTGCGTGTGGGTGTATCATGAGGGTGTTTGGGTTTGGGTGGTATAGATGGACACATCTGCCCGCTTGGTGCCCATCAATTTTTGGGCTCGCATCAGGGCGCGGCGGGTTGACATGTTGGGGTTTTTGGGCTCAACCAGGAAGATGTTGCTCTCTCCTTTGTCACAATCATCTTGCAATACTTGGAGTACACCACTTTTCTTGAGAATGCGGAACACCTCGCGGCTGGCACCGGATATGATGATGTGGCGGCCTTTTTCTCGGGTGAACTTGATGAGTTCTTCCAGCGCGCACACGGATGTAGCATCCAGGTTGCGGGCATTGCGCATACGCAGCACGATGACGGCCAGGGTGGGGTCCTCAGCAATGCGCGACACCTGCTTGCGGAAGAGATCTGCCGCGCCGAAGAAAAGGTCACCTTCGACGTGGACGATGGAAATCTGCGGCAGACGGTCAGCTTTGTCATTGAGTTGCAGCAGTGTGCCTTCATTGTCAAAGGTGTATTCTACCAGTTCGGGCTTGGCTGCCTTGCGCAGGAAGAGGGAAACGGAAATGATAACCCCCACGAAGATGGCCACATGCAGCGGGAGGAGAAGCGCCGCCACGAAGGTGATGAAGAGCACGGCTGCATCACCCGGTGTGGAACGGAAGCAAATGCGCAGAAGCTTGCGGTCATACAGCGATACAGCATTAGCCAAGACCAATGCTGCCAACACACTGTGCGGGATGCATGAAATGAGCGGAAAATTGGCCAGAATGAAAGTGATACCCAGACAGAGAAGACCGCAAATGACACCGGAGAAACGAGTGGCCGCGCCGGCATTGAAGTTCAGCACCGAGCGCGTGAGGGAGGCCGAGCAGGGGAGCGAGGTGGTAAACGCAGAGCCTATGTTGGCCATGCCCACGGCGAATGTATCTTGATTGAGATTGAGCGGTTCTCCGGTTTTTGCAGAGAGTGTTTTACTCATCACGGTTTGCTCCAGTGTGGAAAGGAAGGCAATACCGAGCACAATCGGGAAGATTTCGGCCAGGTGTCCGGGTATTTCCCAGACGGCGGGCGGCGTACACACCAAATCGCTCATGGTGAAATCCTTGAGCATGCGCACATCGCAGAATGCTCCCCCGGCCCACGGCTGGCACAGCAGGTAGTTGAGCAGACTCATCAGCACCAGGATAATGGCGAATGTCGGCAGGAATTTGAAGTATTTCTTGAGCGGGATGAATAGGAGGAAGGAGAGCACACCCAACACAATGGGCTGCCATTGCACCTTATCCAGATTGTTCAGAATGGCCCCGCTCATGGAGAAAAATGAGCTCCCGGCATCAATATCATGGATGCCCATTACATAGCGCAGCTGAGAGGCTATGATGAGCGTGGCGGCACCTGTGATATACCCGACCAATACGCTGCGACTCACAAATTGCAGCATCTCTGTGGCTTTGACAAATGCCCCGATGACGCACATCAGCCCGGCCAGAAAAACAATCAGTGGGACAAAGATTTGCGGACTGGCTTGAATGGCCGGGGATGAGGCCAGAAAGAAGCTGGCGAGCATGAATGCCGTAGCATTGCTGGGCCCGCTGACCGTTAAACTGCATCGGGTAAACAAAGGCGCAATGAACGTGCCGACCGTGGCAGCCATGATGCCGTAGATGCTATCCAATCCGGCCATGGCGGCAAAGGCCATACCCTGGGGTAAACCAACCAGTGCCACATCCATGGCCGCCTTCAAATCCTTGCCTGCTTTGAGCGGCGTGTAGCCCTTGAGTGCGTGGCGCGCGGGCAGGGGGTCTATCATCCCCTGTGCCAGATAAGCTTTGAGCCCTTTCCAACGATTACGAATCCTGTGAGCGAGTACACTCATTCTGTTCTGCACTCTACCATATTCCCCTCTTTTCTGCAAGGGAAGAATTAAAAAAATAAAGGGCAAGATGGTACCCCCTACACATTTGAGCTTGCAAAATCATGTAAATACGGCATAATACCCCCGTCAGCAGCCAGTTTGGCCGCGCAAGATTATATTATCTCTTCAACTGATTATGAAAACGCTCAAGCGATTCGTACTTGTAGGCGCTCCTGCTTCCGGCAAGGGCACACAGTCTTCTTTCCTTTCCGAGACCTATGACCTGAAGCCCCTGAGCACGGGCGCTCTGCTTCGTGCTGAGATTGCCGCCGGTTCCGAGCTGGGCATGGAGGCCAAGAAGTACATGGATGCTGCCATGTTCGTGCCCGATGAAGTAGTGAACGGTATCGTGGCTAAGTGGCTGGGCGAGAACAAGGATTGCGGCTGCCTGCTCGATGGCTATCCCCGCACCGTATCTCAGGCCGAAACGCTTGATAAAAACCTCACCGAGATGGGGCTTGAGGTGGACATCGTGGTGTACCTTAACGTGGCTCTGGAGTTGATTCAGGCCCGCATGCTCAAGCGCAAGGCTTGTCCCGCTTGCGGCGAAACCACCCGCAACGGTGAAGAAGTGTGCCCGAAGTGCGGTGGCGCCATGATTGTGCGCTCCGATGACAACCCCGAGGCTTTCGCCAAGCGCTGGAAGGATTACGAGACGCTTACCGTGCCCGTCATCGAACACTATCGTGCCCAGGGCAAGGTGGTGCAGATTGACGTGACGGAAGAAGGCGAACCCCAGGACGTTTCCGCCCGCATCGCCGCCGCTGTGCGCGAATACTGCGAAAAGTAAAGCAGCCCAGATGCTTTTAATTCAGCATCGGCATCTCCATGATATCGGGGGATGCCGATGTTTCTTTTTGCCGGGCAAGCGTTCGGTGGCAAAAATTCTGCTGGCAAAGCGGGGGCAATTCGTGTATAATGCGCGCGTTATGTTATCCGACCGCACCAAGAAAGGCATAGAGCGCGCTCCGCACCGTAGTTTGATGCGCGCTACAGGTATGACGGATGAGGACATTCGCAAGCCCTTCATCGCCATTTGCAACTCTTTCAACGAGGTTATTCCCGGCCACGTCCATCTGAACAAGGTAGCACAGCTGATTAAGGATGAAGTGCGCAAAGCCGGTGGTACTCCCATTGAGTTCAACCTGATTGGTGTGTGTGATGGTATCGCCATGGCCCACCACGGGATGAAGTTTTCCCTGGCCAGCCGTGAGTTGATTGCAGACAGCGTGGAGACGATGCTTTCTGCACATGCTTTTGATGCCTGCATCTGCATCCCTAACTGCGACAAAATTGTGCCCGGTATGGTGATGGGGGCGCTGCGTTGCAATATCCCCACCATTTTCTGCTCCGGTGGTCCCATGGCAGTGGGTAAAGGTCGCAATGGTGAAGATTTGGACCTGAACAGCGTGTTTGAGGCTGTGGCTGCCTGTACTGCCGGTAAGATTACAGAGGAAGAACTGCACCATGTAGAGTGCAATGCTTGCCCGGGTGCAGGTTCCTGCTCCGGCATGTTCACCGCGAACTCCATGAACTGCCTGTGTGAAGTGCTTGGTCTGGCTCTCCCGGGGAATGGCACCTTGCTGGCTCTTTCCGAAGAACGCAAGGAACTGTGGCGCGCCGCTGCACGTCGTGCTGTAGAAATGGCCAAGCAAGGCGGCCCGCTGCCCCGCGATCTCATCACCGAGTCTTCCATTGACAATGCCTTCACCTGTGATATGGCCATGGGTGGCTCCTCGAACACCGTGTTGCACACGCTGGCCTTTGCTGCAGAAGCCGGTTTGGATTATGATTTGCGCCGTATCGATGAGATTTCCCGCCGCACACCCAATATCTGCAAGGTGGCACCCAGCTCCCGCTTCCACATGCACGATGTGTTGCGCGCCGGTGGCATCATGACGGTGCTGGCAGAAATCAATAAGATTCCTGGTGCTTTGAACACAGATGCTCCCACCGTGAGCGGAAAGACGCTTGGCGAACAGATGGAAGGTCTCTCTACTCAGGACCCGGTTGTCATTCGTACCATTGAAAACGCTTATTCTCAGGATGGCGGCCTTGCCGTGCTGTTCGGCAATCTTGCAGAGCAGGGTGGCATCGTGAAGAAAGCCGGCGTGCTTCCTGAAATGATGGTGCACCGTGGCCCGGCTGTGATTTTTGAAAGCCAGGAAGAGGCCTGTGCCGGCATTCTTGCAGATAAGGTAAAGCCCGGTGATGTGGTGGTCATCCGCAATGAAGGCCCCAAGGGTGGGCCCGGCATGCAGGAAATGTTGGCACCCACCAGCTACATCATGGGCAAGGGGCTCGGCAACTGCGTAGCTCTCATCACCGATGGCCGTTTCTCCGGTGCCACGCATGGCGCTTGCATCGGTCACGTTTCCCCCGAAGCTGCAGAAGGCGGCCTTATCGGCTTGCTGAAAGATGGTGATATCATCTCTATCGATATCCCTAATCGCAGCCTCGAGGTCGAGCTTAGCAGCGAAGAAATAGCAGCTCGCCGTGCCGAATGGAAGCCCACCATGCAGGAAGTTGCCGGCAAGTGGCTCAAGCGCTACCGCAAGCTTGCAACCAACGCCAGTCGTGGTGCTGTGCTGCAATAAACATTCTCTCCAATAAAAATACAACATACCCATTAACATAAAATGAGTAATTCGACCACAAAGGCCAATCCGCTCGTCAAATACTTTTCTGAATTTGGCGTGCTGAAGGACTGCGGGAAGAACTTCTGGCTGACGAACTTGATTCAATTCTTTGATGGCCTGTCGTACTTCACGCTCATCATTGTATTCACCCTCTTCTTGAACAAGTACTGCGGTTTCAAGGATGCGGATGCTCCCTATTGGGTGGGCATGTACACGCTCTTTGTGTCCATGTTCGTGTTTGCTGTGGGCACCATCTGCGATATCATCGGCCTGCGCCGCACATATCTCATCGGCTTTATCCTTCTGATTGGTGGCCGTCTGATTTTGGGCATGGGTACTGATTTCGGTACAGAAATCTGCGGTCTTTCGCAGGATTCATCCCGCTACTTTGTGATGGCCGGTATCAGCATCATGTCTTTTGGTACGGCTTTCATGAGCCCCTGTATTACCACATCCATTCGCCGCTTCACCACGCTGCGTTCCCGCCCGACAGGTTTCAATTTCTACTACCTGTTCATGAATATCGGTGCGCTCTTGGCTGGTTTTGCCATCGTGGACCCGTTGCTTGATTGGCAGGGCGATGTGAATGGCTTGCTTTGGGTTATCAACTTTGGTACCGCATGCAATGCCATTGCTTTCATTTTCACCCGCTTTATCGATGATGATTTCTACGCCGTACCGGAGGAAAAAATCAGCCGCAAGGAATCTTCCGGCCGTCGTCCCTTGCAGCTCATCTGCGAAGTGGCTCGTGAAAAGGCGTTCCAGAAACTCATCGTGTTCCTGCTGCTCACCCTGGGGGTGCGTCTGGTATTCACGCTGCAATTCCTCATCATGCCCCAGTATTACACCCGAACCATTGGTGATGATTTCCAGCTGGGCTTCATGAACTCCATCAATCCCTTCATCATTATTACGGGCTTGATTCTCATCATTCCCATTCTCAACAAGTTCTCTACCGTGAAGTTGATGATCAGTGGTATGTCCATCTCGGCGCTATCCCTGTTGCTCATGGCTGTGCCCCCGCAGTGTTATTTCATCATTCCCGGTATTGAAACGATTGGGCAGGCCTACTTCGTGGCCATTTTCCTGCAGATTGTCATCTTTGCCTCCGGTGAGTTGCTGTTCAGCCCCCGTTTCTCTGAATACGTGGCACGTGTGGCTCCCAAGGACAAGGTGGCTTCCTACATGGCACTCTCTGCTTTGCCCATGTTCATTGCCAAGCCCATCAACGGTGTGGTAGGTGGTCTGCTGGTTTCCTATCTTTGCTTCGATGGTATTGCTGCCAAGATGGACACCGGCCACATTGATTTCTGGCATTCTCCCGAGTTCATGTGGACGATTTACCTCATCATGGCTCTTATTTCCCCCATCGCCATTATCCTCACGAAAGATAGCTTCGTGACCGAACATCCCGAGGAAGATGCCGCCAGGGATACAGACGCCGAAGCTCCCGCTGAGGATGCAGAGGAGAAACCCGTTGAAGCTTGCTAATCACCCGGAACCCCCATTCATACCATGTCCGACAACAACAATACGACTACAACGAACGAGGTTCCCAAGACCCAGTGGGGCCCGATTATCAAGGATATGTTCATCCTTGTCTGCGTGATGGCCTGCCTTGGTTATCTCTGCAAGCTGGCGATGATGCCCTTTGAACACACCTCTCCCACCGATTCTCTCGTTTCCATCATTCGCAAGGGTGCGGTGAATCAGGGTAAGGACGAAACCTTCATCAAGGAACTGGATAAGGGGATTTCCGAAGTGAAAAACTTTGTGAATTATCCCGATAACACGGGCCGTACGCCCCTGATGTGGACTGCATACTGCAACTTCAACAACACGGAAGATGCACTCAAGAAGGATATCGCCCGTTTGTACTACGTGAAGGCTCTGCTGAATACCCCCGGCATCGATGTCCAGGCCAAGGACCGCGATGGATTCACCGCACTCCACTGGGCTGCATGGAGCGGCATGCCCTATACTTCCGTCCTGCTCATTGAAGCCGGGTTGGATATCAACGCCAAGGACAACAATGGTTACACTCCCCTGATGCTGGCAGCCATGCGCGGCAATGATCAGGTGGTGCGCATCCTGCTTTCCCTTGGTGCTGATACGGCAGCTATCAATGCAGAAGGCTTTACTGCTCAGCATTTAGCTGTCGAGAATGAAGGCAACTACAGCAAGCGCGATGCCAAGGTGTTCGCTCTGATTTTTGCACCCTCTCGTGAAACGTCCTACCTGAACACGGTGAAGCTTTTCACGGAGGCTCCTGCTGCCAGCAGCATCGAGGCTCTCAAACAGGAAATGGATGCAGCTGTTGCCAAGGCCGAAGCTGAAAAGGCCAAGGCAGCAGCCGAAGAAAGCACACCTGCTGAAGCAGAAGAAGCTAAGGTAGAGGAATCTGCCGAACAGCCTTCCAATCAGGTACAGTAAAACTCACTGACTGACATTATTTTCGCCCCTGCAATCGGGTATGCCCGGTGCAGGGGCTTTTGCATGCAGTCAGAGAGAGAACTTGTTTATTCACGCAAAAATCGCTATGCTGTATGGTATGAGAAGATTTCTGCCTGCGTGGGTGATGATGGCGTTGCAAGTGGTGGTGGCCGCCGAATTGCCGCCGCCTCCCATGTATGTGTGCCAGAGAACGCAAGAGCCCATTGAGGTAGATGGTGTTGGCGAGGAGCGTTCATGGAAACAGGCTCATCGTCTTTGTCCCATGCGAGATATTGAAGGAGCGTCGGTGAAGGATGATACGCTGGTGAAAATGCTTTGGGATGATAATTACCTCTACGTGCTGGCGGATATGAAGGAAACTCATTTGTGGGCAACCAAGAAGGAACGCGATTCGGTCATTTTTCATGACCCTGATTTCGAGGTGTTCATTGACCCTGATGGTGATAGTCTCAACTATGTAGAGATTGAAATCAACGCATTTAACACGGTGTGGGATTTGCTTCTGACGGCGCCGTATCGCAACAACGGACTAGCCTTGCATGACTGGAATATCCCGGGCCTGAAACATGCCGTTCACTTAAAGGGCTCTCTCAATCAGCCGAATGATGAAGATGCCGGCTGGAGTGTGGAACTGGCCATTCCCTGGAAGGGCGTGATTGGACACCCAAACCAACCTCGCCATTCGGAGCCTCCCGCAGCCGGTACCGTGATGCGCATGAATTATTCTCGTGTGAATTGGCGAGTGCAACCGGATGCACAGCAAGCTCATGGCTATTCAAAATGCAAAGATGTCGCGGGGAATATCCTTCCCGAAAGCAATCATGTGTGGGCACCTACGGGCGTTGTAAATATACACCATCCGGAAAAATGGGGCTATGTGAAGTTGAGTGAAAAGCCTGTTGGTAGCGGATTTGAAAGTATGGCGCCACCGGCGCATGAGACTGCGCTTAAGCGCTTGCATGCCTATGCCAACGCGCAGCATTCTCATCGGGTGAAAACGGGGTGTTTTGACACGCGGCTTCGCCATGATGATGTGAGGGTTTTATCCTTGAACCCGGAGTATTTTGTGGTGCAAACGTATTCTCCCTGTAGTGGGCAAACGCTCACGTTGGATAGCCGCGGTAGTTATGTAATCTCTCCGGCGCTTGCTTCTCGACCGCCTCTTTACGTGTGGGTGCAGGGTAATAAGCACCAAGGTGATGAGGAGTGGTGGCAACAGCATTTTTCCAAACTCGCAGAGGCCGGTATCTATGCCGTTATCATCGGTGGCGATAGCGAACAGATAGCCGCGTTGACTCCGCTCGCTGCCAGGCATGGGCTCCAGGTGTATGCCTGGCTCTGGGCGCTGAACAGACCGGAGGATGCCGTAGCGTTGCAACATCCTGACTGGTACGCCGTGAACAGATGCGGTCGTTCCTGCCATGTGCCGGGCGAACGTCCTTATGTGGCCTATTACCAGTTCTTGTGCCCCAATCATGAGGCTGTGCTGCATCACCTTCTGCAGGAAGTTGACAAGTTGGCCGCAATTCCCGGTTTGGCGGGCATTCAACTGGACTATATGCGCTTGCCCGATGTCATCTTACCTCGTGGATTGTGGGAGAAATACGGCTTGATGATGGAGACAGAGCTTCCGGAGTATGATTATTGCTATTGTCCTCGCTGCCAGCGAGCTTTTGCTCAGGAATATGGCAGGCCTGTATCGCCCCATCCTGATAAAGATGAAGAATGGCGGGAATTTCGACTGAATAGTGTTGCTCGCGTAGCCAATGCTTTGAGCGAGCGCATCAGGGCGCATTATCTTCGCTCGGCTTGCGCGGTCTTTCCCACGCCAGCTATAGCCTGCCAACTTGTGCGCCAGGATTGGTCTCGGTTCAATGTGGATTTAGCTTTGCCTATGGCTTATTTCTCTTTTTATGATGAGGCCGCTGAATGGGTTGCAAAGGTTTCTCGCGAAGCAACTGAGCAAACATGCGGGCGTATTCCTGTGGCTCCGGGTCTGCATTTGCCGGACTGCACTCCCGATCAGATACACACAGAGCTGAACCGCTTGCTCCGGACATCCCCCTCTGGTATAGGCTTGTTCTGTGATGAACAATTGACTCCTGCCATGCTGAATGCCTTGAGAGATTGGAATCAAAAAGATCCAGAAGAAAACCAGTAACATGTTTTTGTGTATTTCGCTTGTAGGTGAAGAAAAAATGAGCTATACTTTACCGCAGATATGAAGCAGCGAAAAGTCGTCATACTTGGTTCAACGGGAAGCATCGGAACCAGCGCCCTGAAAGTCGCAAAAGAGCATCCGGAGCGGATGCAGGTGGTAGCACTGGCTGCACACAGCAGTGTGCAGAAGTTGGCAGAGCAGGCGAGGGAATACAATGTGAAGCATGTATGCTTGTATGATGAAACGCGTGTAGCCGACTTGCGCGAGCTGTTGCCTGCTGATGTTACAGTTTATGCCGGTGAAGAGGGCTTATGCGAACTGGCTCGTTTGGCAGAAGCTGATATGGTGCTGGTCTCCATCATTGGTACAGCAGGGCTCAAGCCTACGCTCTCCGCTATTGAAGAGGGGAAAGACCTTGCTATTGCTTCCAAGGAAATTCTGGTGATGGCCGGTGAGGTTGTGATGGGGCGAGCCCGGGAAAAAGGTGTAGCAGTTTTGCCGGTAGATAGCGAGCATAATGCAATTTTCCAATGCCTGCAAGGTCACCAGGGCGGGAGTGAGCAGGTCAGCCGATTGATTCTGACAGCCAGTGGCGGCCCATTCCGAACAACTCCTGCCGAGGAATTGCAGCACGTCACCCTGGAACAGGCGCTCAAACACCCCACATGGAACATGGGCCAGAAGATTACCATCGACTCGGCCACTCTGTTCAATAAGGGGCTGGAAATGATTGAGGCTCGCTGGCTTTTTGGCATCACCATGGATAAAATTGACGTGGTGGTGCATCCCCAGAGCATTGTACACTCTCTTGTGGAGTATACGGATGGCTCTATCCTGGCTCAGCTCAGCGCCAGCGACATGTGTTTCCCCATTCAGTATGCCGTTACCTGGCCGGATCGCGTGCAGAATACCTTGCCGCATTTGAACCTTGCACAAATTGCCAGCCTGCGCTTTGAGGAGCCCCGCTGGGATGATTTCCCTGCTTTGCGTTTGGCTCGCATGGCCGGTACAGTTGGCGGCACGATGCCAGCCATGTACAATGCCGCCAATGAAGTGGCGGTGCAGGCTTTTGTTGACGGCAAGCTGAGCTTCCCCGGCATCTGGCAGACCGTGGATAAGGTGCTCAACAAGGTCACGGCGCGTGATTATCATGGAGAGCTCGCCATTATCCTGGAGGACGATGCTCTTGCCCGAGAAACGGCTCGCAGCTTCATCTGCTGATAGAAGAAAACAACATGCAGCAACGTATCACCAGTATCGATGCCGTGCGAGCTTTGGCTCTCCTGGGCATTTTGCTGGTGCATAGCCATGATCAATTCAATATCTATTTTCGCTCCTTGCCGGAGTGCTCTTTGGATGTTGTAACGGATTGGCTATACAGCAATATCTTGCTGGTTAAGGCGTTCATGGTGTTTTCTTTCCTCTTTGGCTTGAGCTTTGCTCTGCAGATGAGCCGGGCTGCATCCCGCGGAGTGGATTTTCGCCTGCGTTTTTGCTGGAGATTGGTGCTGCTGGCCGTATTTGGGCTGATTCACAGCTTCTTTTACTGCGGCGATATACTTTTGATTTTTTCCATTACCGGTTTTCTTCTGGTTTTGGTTTGGAAGATGCGAACAAGATATCTGGCGATGGCTGCGGCGGTGTGTTTCTTGCAGCCTCACGCCTTGTTCAACTACATGACCGGGCAACCGGAAGTGCTTTATGAGTGGTATGGACATGTGTGCCAATCGCTGGGCATGCCCGGAGCCCCTGCCAGCGCAACCGCAACCTGGGCAGGGATGGGT
>JAFYUJ010000109.1 GCA_017558555.1 Akkermansia sp. | reverse complement strand
GCTATGTTTCTGCCGCCCTCCGCAGTGTCGCAGTCGCGACACCGTTACGGGCTCCCATTCATTTTTCTCACCCTACCCGGGGCTTACGCCCCGGGCTATCTTCTACCGCCCCGCAAGCGGGGCTCAAAGCTTGCCGCGCCTTGGGGCTTCGCGTGCAGCCTCCGGCTGACTTGCTACGCCCACACAGGACGGCGCGGGGAACTTTCCAAATGTGAAATTTGAAATTCTAAAATTTGAAATCTGTTGTCGCGCATTCTGCGCGACAAATCCCCATTTGCCTGATGGATGGCGAGTTTTGAGAGGTGCCCAACTTCCAACTTTCAACTTTCAACTTTCCCCGTTGGGTGTGTTTTTCTTTTCCTGCTCGAGCTGTTCGATGCGGGTGAGGGCGGCATCGATATTCTCGCAGATATTTTCTGCATGAAGTTCTTTCATGAAGGAGGAGTCTCGGCGAATGACCTTGAAGGGCTGGGGCTGCACACCACAGAGCAGCAGGGTGATGTTGTGGCGGTGGCAATAGGCCAGGAAGTCTTCCATCACGTGCAGGCCGGAGGCATCCAGCGCGGGAACGAGGCGCATGCGCAGGAGCACGTACTCGATGTTGTCTTCCATGGTGCGGAAGACGTTGTCCTTGAACTTCTCCACAGCGCCGAAGAAGAAGGGGCCCTGCACGTCGAAGATTTCCACATTATCCGGCACATGGCGCAGGTAGCGGGAGCGGGCGGGGAGTTCCTCGGGGTCCTCGCCTTCAATTTCGTGAGAGATGGCCTCCACGTTGCTGATTTTGGCCATGCGGCCGATGAAGAGCAGGGCTGCCAGCACCACGCCTACTTCCACAGCCACGACGAGGTCAATCAACACGGTGAGGATGAAGGTGATGATGAGCACGGCGGCATCTTGGCGGGGGCCGGTGAGCAGGTGCGTGAAGGTGCTGACCTCTGCCATATTCCAGCAGACAAGCACCAGAATGCCGGCCAGCGCAGGCAGGGGCACCACCGCAGCATATTGCCCGGCCAGCATCAGGATGAGCAGCAGGGTGATGGCATGAATGAGACCGGAGACGGGGGTCTTGGCACCGGCGCGGATGTTGGTGGCGGTGCGGGCGATGGCACCCGTGGCAGGGATGCCGCCGAAGAGGGCAGCGGCGATGTTGCCCACGCCCTGGCCAATCAACTCGGTGTTGGGGTGGTGGCGGGAGCCGGTCATACCATCGGCCACGCTGGCGCTGAGCAGGGATTCAATGGCGGCCAGCAGGGCAATCACAAAGGCGGGTTTGATGAGGCTGGGCAGCTGGCCCATATCGATGGAGGGGAACTCCGGCATGGGAAGCCCCTGGGGCAGCTCGCCGAAGCGGGAGCCGATGGTTTCCACCGGCAGCTTGAATACCAGGCACACGACCGTGCTGACCAGCATACCCACCAGCATGAAGGGAGCCTTGGGCAGCAGGCGCTTGGTGATGAGGATGACGGCAATCGTGAGCAAGGAGATGCCAAGTGCCCAGAAGTTTACCGTGCCTATGTGTTCGATGTAGCAGGCCCATTTGGCGATGAACTCTGCCGGGACGGAGCCCTCTATCTGTAGCCCCAGCAGGTCTTTAATCTGCGTGCAGAAGATGGTGACGGCAATACCGGAGGTGAAGCCTGTGGTGACGGGGTAGGGGATGAACTTGATGAGCGCCCCCATGCGGAAAATACCGAATAAAATCAGGAACAGACCCGCCAACAGGGTGCAAAGAATGAGCCCCGACATGCCGAAGGCACCGGCCACACTGGCAATCAGCACCACAAAGGCACCCGTGGGGCCGCCAATCTGGAACTTGCTGCCACCCAGCAGCGATATCATGAAACCGGCCACCACAGCGGTGATGAGACCGGTAGCGGGGGTGATGTCTTTGATGCCGCATGCGATGGCAAAGGCCATGGCCAGGGGAAGGGCTACAACACCTACCGTCAACCCGGCCGTCAAATCGGCAAAAAAGGTTTTTCTGTTGTACGAACGCAATGATTGAAGCAAACTGGGAGCGTGCATATCGGTACGGGCACTATACTCCCGCACATTGCCCGTGTAAAGCCCAAAAGCGAGCCAATGCCCATGGAATCAGCGCCGGGCTGCTTTTTTTTACCGCCGGAAACGTGCTGATTCATGCGATGGTATCGGTGATTTTTATGGGTGTTGCGCCTGATAAATGGCTTGATTTTCGGGGGAAATATGCTAGGATGTGGGCTGACGTTATGACACCCGAACACATTGTAGCAGTAATTGATTACGGCTCACAGTACACGCAGTTGATTGTGCGCCGCGTGCGTGAGCTGGGTTTCCTGGCCAAGTTGTACGCTCTGGAAGACTTGCATGAAATCAGCCATCCCGGTGCCATCATTCTTTCCGGTGGTCCGCGCAGTACCTCCGAGCCTGATGCTCCTGATATTGATTTTGAGTGGCTTACCTCTTTTGGTGTGCCTGTGCTGGGCGTATGCTACGGCATGCAGTTGCTCAATGTGAAGACGGGTGGCACGGTGCGCCCCAGCAACAAGCGCGAGTACGGCCCCGCCGCCTTGGTGCCCGAGAAGCTGGAAGGCTTGTATGCTGATATGTCCCCCTCCTCTCAGGTGTGGATGAGTCACTCCGACACTGTGGACCACCTGGCCGATAACTGCAAGGTGATTGCCCGCAACAGCGAGGGTGTGCCCGTGTCCCTGCAGTGGGGCGAGCAGATGTTCGGCATTCAGTTCCACCCGGAGGTGACGCACTCTCACGAGGGCCGCACCATCCTCAAGAATTTCCTTTCCTACGCCAAGGACCTGGCCAAATTCGACATCGGCGACTTCAAGCGCGAGCTGATTGAAGACATCCGCGCCAAGGTGGGCGATAAGCAGGTGGTGTGCGGCGTGTCCGGCGGTGTGGATAGCACCGTGCTGGCTGTGCTGCTGCACGAGGCCGGTGTGAATGTACGCTGCATCTTTGTGGATAACGGATTGCTGCGCAAGGACGAGGCCAAGGAAGTGCAGGCCAACTTTGAGCGCATGGGCGTGAAGATTGAGACGGTGGATGCTTCCCAGCGTTTCCTGGATGCGCTGGCCGGTGAAACGGCTCCTGAGAAGAAGCGCCGCATTATCGGCAACCTGTTCATCGATGTGTTCTGGGATGCTGTGGGTGATGCAGAAATGCTGGCCCAGGGTACTCTCTATCCGGACGTGATTGAGAGCGCCTCCAACGCCAAGAGCAAGGCTTCCGTCATCAAGACCCACCACAACCGAGTGGAGCGCGTGCTCAAGATGCAGGAAGAGGGCAAGGTGATTGAGCCGCTGGCCTTCCTCTTCAAGGATGAAGTGCGCGAGCTGGGTGCCTCCATGGGCATTTCCCACGATATCCTGTGGCGCCATCCCTTCCCCGGCCCCGGCTTGGCTGTGCGTTGCCCCGGCGAGGTGACCAAGGACCGCCTGGACATCATCCGCGAGTGCGATGCCATCTTCATCGGCACCCTCCGCAAGTGGGATTGGTACGATAAGTGCTGGCAGGCCTACGCCGGCCTTATCCCTGTGAAGACGGTGGGTGTGAAGGGCGATGAACGCTCCTACGAGTTTGCCACCAACCTGCGCGCCATCGTGTCCGAGGACGCCATGACAGCCGACTGGGTGCAGCTGCCCTACGATTTGCTCCGCGAGGCCTCCAACCGCATCCTCAACGAGGTGAAGGGCATCAACCGCGTGCTCTTCGACGTGAGCACCAAGCCCCCGGCATCCATCGAGTGGGAGTAAAGCCCCGCCCGCATGCCATTCCGCAATCTTTCAACGGCTGCCCTCCGGCAGCCGTTTTTTT
>JAFYUJ010000108.1 GCA_017558555.1 Akkermansia sp. | reverse complement strand
TAACGCCCTCTGCTATGTTTCTGCCGCCCTCCGCAGTGTCGCAGTCGCGACACCGTTACGGGCTCCCATTCATTTTTCTCACCCTACCCGGGGCTTACGCCCCGGGCTAACTTCTGCCGCCCGCAGAGCGGGCTCAAAGCTTGCCGCGCCTGCGGCGCGGGGAACTTTCCAAATGTGAAATTTGAAATTCTAAAATTTGAAATCCGTTGTCGCGCATTCTGCGCGACAACTCGGCATTTGTCTGACGGATGGCGAGTTGTCAGAGGTTTCAAACCCAAACATTGTTGAACGCACAAAATGAAGCTCTTTGCCGAATTATTGGCTTGATATGCGATAGATATACGTGTAAAATAAACGCGAAAGCGTGTGGCCATGGGGCTCATACCATGATATAGCCTGCGCAAACCAAAGGAGATTTGGCCGGTATCGGTCTCCGGCGGTGCAGACAGATGCCGGCACAAGAAGACAAAGAAAGACAATATAAAATGAGTATTCATTCCGTAACGTGCGCCGTTGGCGCCAATCCCATCACCATTGAAACAGGCAAGCTGGCTCTGCTGGCCGATGGTGCTGTAACTGTACGCTGTGGCGACACCGTTGTTTTGGTGACGGTGGTCAGCGCTACCAAGATTAAGGAGGGGCAGACCTTCTTCCCCCTCTCTGTAGAATATAAGGAGAAGGCTGCTGCTGCGGGTATGTTCCCGGGTGGCTATTTCAAGCGCGAAGGGCGTCCGACCGAGAAGGAAATCCTGACCTGCCGCATGACGGACCGCCCCCTGCGTCCCATGTTCCCCAAGGGTTATTTTTACGACACTCAGGTCATCTCCCTGCTGATGGCAGCCGACGGCGAGAACGAGCCTGACATTCTGAGCATCAACGGTGCTTCTGCCGCATGCGTCATCTCCGACCTTCCCTTTGCAGAACCCGTTGGCGCCGTGCGCGTGGGTCGCATCAATGGTGAGTTCGTCATCAACCCCACCAACAGCCAGCGCACTGAATCTGATTTGGATCTCGTGTATGCCGGCTCCAAGGATCAGGTTATCATGATTGAAGGTTCCGCCAACGAACTGCCGGAAGAAGACTTCATTGCAGCCCTGCGCTTTGCCCAGGAAAACGTGGCCAAGATTTGCGCTGCTCAGGAAGAGCTGCGCGGCATCTGCGGCAAGCCCAAGCGCGAGTACGAACTGACGCTCGCCAAGCCCGAGTTGCTGGAAATCGGCTATCAGATTGCCGGCGACCGCATTGAGGAAGCCATTTACGCCCCCAACAAGATTCAGCGTCAGAAGCAGGTGGGCGCCCTGCGCGATGAGGTGGAAGCCGCCATCAAGGCCACCTACCCCGAAGCCACCGATTTCGACGTGGAGCAGGTGTTTGAATACATCCAGAAGAAGGCTTTCCGTATCTCCATCATGGAACAGGGCAAGCGCGCCGATGGCCGCGCCATCAAGCAGCTGCGCCCCCTGCAGGCCGAGGTGAACGTGCTGCCCCCCGTAGTACACGGCTCCGCGCTCTTCGCCCGCGGCGAGACCAAGTCTGTGTGTCTTGCCACGCTGGCTCCCGTTGAGGAGAAGCAGTATCTGGACAACTACACCGGCTCCGTGGATGAAAAGCGCTTCATCCTGCACTACAACTTCCCCCCCTTCTCCGTGGGTGAAACCGGCCGTTTCGGTGGTCAGAACCGCCGCGAAATCGGCCACGGGGCATTGGCCGAGCGCTCCATCGCTCCCGTCATTCCCGATGAGAACGACTTCCCCTACGCCATCCGCGTTTCCTCCGAAATCATGGAATCCAACGGTTCTACCTCCATGGCTTCCGTGTGCGCCGGCACCATGTCCCTGCTGGCCGCCGGCGTGCCCCTGAAGCGCCCGGTTTCCGGTATTTCCGTGGGTCTGGTGACAGAATTTGAGAACGAAGGTGACCGCGAGCCCAAGCGTTATGAAACGCTGCTCGACATCATCGGTTCCGAGGACTTCTACGGCGACATGGACTTCAAGCTGTGCGGTTCCTCCGTTGGTGTGACCGGTTACCAGCTGGACCTCAAGCTTCCCGGCATCCCGCTCTACATTCTGGAAGACGCCATTCACCTTGCCCGCAAGGGCCGCTTGGATGTGCTCGACACCATGAACGCCTGCATCCCCGGCCCGCAGGCTATGAGCCCCAACGCCCCCCGTATCGAGTCCACCTCCATCCCGCAGGATCGCATTGGTGAGCTTATCGGCCCCGGTGGCAAGAACATCAAGGCTCTGCAGGCTGAAACCGGCACCGATATCAACATCGAAGAAGACGGTACCGTACGCATTTACGGCAGCCGCCAGGAAGGCGTGGAACGCGCCCTCTACCTCATCGACCGCATGTTCAAGGAAATCGAAGTGGGTGAAACCTACGAAGGCAAGATTGTCTCCACCAAGGAGTTCGGTGCTTTCATGGAAGTACTGCCCGGCAAGGACGGCCTCATCCACATCTCCGAACTGGCTGAAGGCCGCACCCAGAAGACCGAAGACGTGGTCAAGGTAGGCGATATCGTCACCGCCAAGTGCATTGGCATTGATGATAAAGGCCGTGTGAAGATGTCTATGCGCGCTGCTGCACGCGACCGCAAGGCCGCTGAAGCCGCCGCCGCAGAACAGGCCTGATACGCGCGCCCCGCATACTGAATTCTGCAAGATTCGGCCGCTCCGCACCCCGATACAGAGGGCGGAGCGGCTCTTTTTTGGCCGTTTTGGCAAGCCTCTTCAAAAAAAAGAGAAAAAAATGCTCATCCACTCACTTTTTTGATTGCAAAGGGACGTTTTCTGGTATAAAAGAGATATCGAACAGTTGCAAATTTAACTTACACCATGTGGAAATACATCATCATCGGCTCGGTTGTGCTTTTCGGGGCTGCGGCTTTCATCTTCCATAAGAACCTTGAAGCTCTTACTGCACCCGGCGGCGAAGTGGCTGCCATTCAAAATCAGTATCAGGACGCAGTAACCAAGAATAAGAATATCGCTTTGGATAAGAGCATCAAGGCGTACTCTGACATGCGTACCGAGTGGCTCAACGAGCGCAAGGGCAAAGCAGACACAGAAAAGGCAGATTTTGAAGGTAAATCTCAGGCGGTGGAGGAAGAAATCTCTCAGCTTTCTGCCCGCTATGATGCCATTGAAGGTGACTTTAAGCGCCTGCGCGAAGAATTGGACAACACCCTGCTGGGCGTTGCCAATTCCGTAGGCTTGGACGAAAGCACTACCGATCCTGAAGAAGTGGCTACACATGTGGCTGAGCTCATGAACTCCAACATCGAGCTGGAAAAGAAAGTCTCCCAGGAAGAAAAGTCTATCACCGCACTTGGAGAACAGTTCAACCACATCACCAACGAAATCGCCAAGGCTAAAAAATTGCAGCAGGACCGCCAGGCTCGCATCTCTCCGGCTGACCTTAAGTGCTCTGTCATTAATTGCGATCCCAAGTGGGATTATGTCATCCTTGATGCCGGCATTGACAAAGGCATTGTCATTGGCTCCCGCCTGGCTGTCATGCGTGGTGACAAGAAGATTTGCGAACTCAACATGACCCTTGTGGAAACCAATCGTGCCAGTGGCGATGTAGTGTTCAGCACGCTCCTGCCCGGTGAAAGCGTGCAGGCCGGCGACACTGTTGTATCCGTTCGCAACGACAAGTAACAGACGAAACTTCACACCTCACAGTCTCACATGAAAATCGTTCCTCTTACCTCCATTATTCTCGTCTTGGGTCTGGGCATCTTCGGTTACACCCTCTGCTCTGACCAGGCTACCACGATGAATCTCGCCGTTGGTGCCAGCGGTGGTTCTTCCGACACAGAACCCAGCGGCCTGAGACAAACCAACAAAGACTTGGAAATCGAAGTTGCAACCATCTCCAAGGAGCGTTCGGATGCGCTCAAGCAGCAGAAGGATGCCTTTATCATGATGCAGCGTGCCGTGGAAGAGCGCGATACGGCCGAGCGCAAACTTGCTGACAACAAGGAATCTCTCGCCGAATGGGAAGAAAAGGTCAAGGAAGCTCAGGCTCGCGTGGAAGAAGTGCAAAAGGAACGTGAGCATATCCTGGCCACGCTGCGCACCATGCCTGCTTTGGGGTCCGATATTGACCTTGCCACGGCTGTGGAAAAACTGGCCAGCGTGGTAGAAAACGAGAAGAAGATGGAAAAGCAGCTCACCCAGGATTTGGAAGAAAAGACCGAAGTCCGCAAGATTGCTACAGAAAAAGTAGCCAAGGAGCAGGCTGAGCTTGATCGTCTTGTCGCTATCAATGATCAGTTCTTCAAGGACTACACCAAGAACTCGGACGAATACTCCATCCTTGCTGTAGATCCCCGCTGGAAGTTCGTCGTTTTCAATGCGGGTAAGGATAGTGGCATTGTAGCGGGTGGTTCCACCCCCATGCTGGTCAAGCGTGGCAATGATCCTATCATCACCCTGCGCGTTGTCAGCGTCAATGGTGGCCAGGTCATTGCTGAGTACGATGCTGAACAGCTTCCCCATGGGGTACAGCTCGAGGTCGGCGACAAGGTATTCCGCCAGAAGCCACTTGGCTCCTGATGCAGGTCTTTACATGTACACTTAAACCATTTTCCGCCGCCTGCCCGGGTTCCCCGATCTGGCGGCGGCTTTGTTTCCACAACACAGGATTTACCACATCATCACACCATGAAATACGCTATTATCAGCTCCGTACTGCTTGCCACTTTATGCACTTCTTGCCAGCGCGCCATGCCCCCTGTGCCCGACAGCGGGCGCGTTGTAATACAACCCAAAGGCAGCACAGACATTGAGAAGCCCTGGAATGCTACCACCCGCCAGGAGGGTGATGCCGTGCTCGGCCCGCTGAGCAACGCACGACGATAACATCTTGTGAACATGCCTGCCGGCAAAAAACAAAAGGCAGACATTGTCCTGCAAACATTGCAGGAATACATGCCGAAACCTGAAGTACCGCTACACCACAGCGATGCTTTCACCTTGCTGGTGGCAGTCATGCTGTCTGCCCGATGCACAGATGTTCGGGTGAACGAAGTAACACCCACTCTCTTTGCTCTGGCACCGGATGCGGCCACCATGGCCGCCACGCCATGGGAGGACATCCGCCGCATCATTGCACCCTGCGGCTTATCCGACACAAAAGCGCAGAGACTGGTTGAAACATCCCGCCTGCTGCTGGAACGCCACAACGGGCGCGTCCCCTCCACCTTTGAAGAACTGGAGGCGCTGCCCGGTGTGGGCCACAAAACAGCAAGTGTGGTGATGACGCAAGCATTCGGCCACCCCGCCTTCCCAGTCGATACTCACATCTATCGACTGGCTCGCCGTTGGGGCTTGAGCCGCGGCAATAGCGTCGAAAAAGTGGAGGCCGATTTGAAAAAACTCTTTCCCCGGGACACCTGGGGAAAGCTGCACCTGCAGATTGTTCTGTGGGGGCGGCAATACTGCCCGGCCAGGGGATGCAAGCCCGCATGCCCCGTTTGTGAGCGCTTAGCGCAGCAGTAATGCCACATTCAAGCCTACCTTCATGGCACATTTTTAGATGATTAAGCTTGACCTTTTGAGCGAAAAGTAGTTTCATAACTGGCCTTTCCAAACACGTCATGCTTGTTTCACAACTCAAATCCAAGATTCACAGAGCCATGGTTACCCGTGGAGATGTGGAGTATGAAGGCAGCATAGAAATCCCCGAAGATCTCGTAAATGCAGCGGGTATCTGGCCGGGTGAAAAAGTTCTTGTTGCTTCTATTACAACAGGTAACCGTTTTGAAACCTACGTCCTTGTCGGCCCTCCCGGCACAGGACAAATCATCATCAACGGCGGTGCAGCTCACCTCATCAAAGCTGGTGAACGCGTTGTCATCATGAGCTTTGCGCTGGATGATAAGCCCATCATCCCCACACGCATCGTCTGCAACGAGCATAACGAAATCATCTCCTGAAGAATCCTTTCCTTTACAAATCAACACATATAAGCTAGAATACTACCATGCTCCTCAACGCATCTATCTATATCGTATTCGCCCTGCTGCTGATTGACTGCGCCCTGCTTCTGCTTGTGGTGCTCATGCAGCGTCCCAAGCAGGAAGGTCTCGGTGCCGCTTTCGGCGCTCAGATGACAGATCAGGCCTTTGGCGCGCAGACGACAGACGTACTCAAGAAGGGTACTGTCTTCTTCGGCTCGGCTTTCATGGTTCTCTCTTTCGTGCTGGCTGTGCTGATGAACGCTCAGTTCCAAAACAAGAAATCCCAGCTTAACACGGCTACACCTGCCCCCGCCGCTCAGGTGACTGAACAGCCGGCAGCACCCGCAGCAGAAGCAACACCTGCTCCCGCTGCACCTGTAGAAAATCTTGAAAATCTGGTGGCTCCCACCATCGTTGCCCCGGCTGAGCCTGCTCCCGCCCCCGTGGCTGAGGAACCCGCTCCCGCTGCTGAGCCTGCTCCCGCCCCCGTGGCTGAGGAACCCGCTCCCGCTGCTGAGCCAGCTCCCGCCCCAGTGGCTGAGGAACCCGCTCCCGCCGAAACGCCGGCAGCCTGATTTCGGCTAAAATCTTTCTCCCGCCCCCGCAAGGTGCTCACCTGCGGGGGATTTTC
>JAFYUJ010000107.1 GCA_017558555.1 Akkermansia sp. | reverse complement strand
TTCATTTTTCTCACCCTACCCGGGGCTTACGCCCCGGGCTATCTTCTACCGCCCCGCAAGCGGGGCTCAAAGCTTGCCGCGCCTGCGGCGCGGGGAACTTTCCAAATGTGCAATTCCTGTCTCGGCGTAGGCGCAGACGAATGCAATGTTAAAATATGAAATCCGTTGTCGCGCATCCTGCGCGACAAATCCCCATTCATGGTTTTCTGGAAATTTCCAAATTGAAATGGCTTAGTTCTCGGATGATTGGGAGAGAGAAGAAGCAAGGGAGCCGAAGAGGGAACCGGCACCGGAAAGCAGGGTGCCACGGGCCTGATTTTTGGTGCGGGCAGCCGTATTGCGCGTATTCCAGGCGGTATAAGCTCCTTGTTCGCGGATGGATTGAGCCTGCTGCAAGCTGGCATTGGCATTGTTGGTAATCTCATCTTGCAGGCGCGTGGCCAGGTCGCGCTCGCGCAGGCGGGCGCTGCCATCATCCATCAGGTGAGATGTGGCCGCCACGACATGAGCACTATTCAGCTGCGCGTTGGCATTGCGAGCGGCGCGTTGCTGATTGCTCACGGCGGTATCCGTGAGGGCATCGGCCTGGCGGTCTGCCAGGCGTTGCTGCACGGCGGCAGCCTGTGAGAGTTCTTTTCCCTGGCGGCGCAGGGAAGCGTATTCAAGGACCTTGGGCAGCGCGACGGCTGCGGCTGTAGCAAATGTTGTAAAACCCATGCCTCCAGCATACGCCGGAGCATGGGAATGCGCAAGGAATACGCGCCCAGCGCATGTGCACACCCCACCCCGGTGGGGGCATCAACCGCGCTGGGCGAACATCTTTTCCACGTACTTGGCAATCATATCCACCTCGATATTCACCACCGTACCGGGGGCATAGGTGTGCATCGAGGTACGCTGCCAGGTGTGGGGGGTAATCCAGAACTCCAGTACGCCGGGCTCGGGCACGGAAGCAATGGTGAGGGAGACACCATCGATGGCGATACTACCCTTATCGATGGTGTAGCGCTCATATTCCGCCGGGATGCGGATGCGCACCATGTGGTCCTGCCCCACAGGGGTGATGGACACCACCTCTGCCGTGCAATCAACGTGCCCCATCACAAAGTGACCACCAAAGCGGCCATTGCCACCCATGGCGCGCTCCAGGTTGCAGAGAGAGCCGGGCACCAGCGTGCCGAGGGAAGTCACACGCATGGTCTGGGTGAGGAGGTCGAACTCTGCGCCGGATTCCAGAATTTTATCCACCGTCAGGCAGCAGCCATTCACCGCCACAGAATCCCCCAACGACAGTTCAGCAGCAAAGGGAATCTGCACCGTGTAACGGGCCCCCTGCTCTACCGGCACCACCGCCAGCACCTTGCCGGTGCACTCTACAAGACCAGTGAACATAATTTATTGAATGAAGTTGAACATGCAGAACATGATAATCGTGGGAAGCGCAGCCCACAGGAAGAGCGATAACGCGCTGATGCCGGATTTGAAATACTTGCCCAAAATGGCCTGACCAGCAGGGTTGGGAGCATTGGCAATCACCGTCAGGCCACCGCCCGTCACCGCACCGGCCACAATGGCGTATTTAATTTCCTCTTGCAGGTTCGGTACGGTACTGGCCAGGAAGGTCACAGAAGCGTTATCATTGAACGCGGTGAGAATGCTGGCAATGCCCATAGTGATAGCCCCACCCAACTCGGCCAGTGCTTGCAGCACAGGCTGCATCCACCAGCCCTGCACGCCGCCCATCACCAACAGACCGGCAAGGAAGAATGCCACCAGCAAAGGAACCTTGATGGAGAAAGCATTCTGATACTGAGGAGTAGCCATGGTGAAGCCCAGGAAGAACATGAAGCCACCAATGAAAATGGCAGGGTGGTGAGCAAAGAACACCGTCCACACCAGGAAGAAGATGGACACACCATACACCCACACAGGGATGACATCCTGGCGGTCTTCCCAGGTGGTGGGCACGGCGCCATCAAACGCGCTGTTGATACGCTGCACCTCGGCCAGGCGCTTGAACTCCCTGGAGAACATGAAGAAGTAAATGAGGTTGGAGAGCAAGATACCCGCCATGGCTTTCCACCCGAAGTGGGTGAACATGTGTGCCATATCCCAATTCCACTTACCGGCCACCATCACAATGGGGGGAGCGGCAAAGTGCGTGAGCGTGCCGCCCACGGAGACATTCACAAAGAGCAAAGCCAAGGTAGCATAGCATAATGAAGGGCTGGGCTTGAGCTGGTAGAACTTCTTACCCAGCAGAATGGCAGCCAGCGTCATGGCAGCAGGCTCGGTAATAAAGGACCCCAGCAAGGGAGCAATACTCAGCACGGACAGCCACCAGGCGGCGGGAGAGCCCTTGCCCATGGATGCCCCGAACTTGAGCGTATTTTCTGCCAGACGATAAATGGGGCGGGAAGAAGCCACCACCATCACCACCGCCACAAACAAAGGTTCGGTGAAGCTGGTGTCATGGTCGATATAGCGCAGGAAATCTTCCATGGAATAGTAGTGGTAGCACACGAAGAAGAACGGCACAATCCACAAGCCAAATACCACTTCCACCTCGCCCAGGAAATGGCACAGGGTAGAGGTGAAGGACACGGGGATGCGCTGCTCCGGGTGCAGAATCATGAACTTGGCATCGCGCAGCTTCTGCTTGTGGCGCTTTTCCAGGTGGTGAGCCAGCGTCTGGAACTTGGGAGCCAGGAAGGTGTGCATGATGGCCAACAGGAAGATGATGGTGGCAGCCAGGTTGAAATTGTCTACTTGCACGCGGTGCACCAGTTTCTGCCACAGAGTCATGCCCTCCTCTGCCGGGGCGTAAATGGAAAGCGGGATGGGGAAGCGGCTGTACTGCTGCTTGGAGCCGGTGTAGTGGTAGCTCCAGGCGGGGAAGACGCCATCGGGGTCATGATTGTACACAATCTTGCCGCAATCAGGACAAGGCTGGCCATCCGCAGGGGGAGTGAAAGGAACCTTCATGCAAGCATGCTCCAGCACGGTGTGGCCATCGTAAGCATTATGCTCATGCTTGAGGTAAGTCTGCACAAAGTCCAGGCTCTTGCCCTGCAACGCATCCTTGAGCATGGCCTTGCCCTTTTCGGAAGAAGTGGCCGATTCGAACAATTGTTCCTTGTGGGCAAGTTCATCCACCACAGCGGGAGCAGTCGTGGCCGCCGGGGAATGCACAGAAGATGTTGTTGCCTCCTGTGCGCCGGCATAGCCGCACAGAACCCACAATGACATCAGGCTGAAAATGGCGAAAAACTTTTGCATGAGAGAAAAAAGTATGATGTACGAGCGCATATTAGCATAGCGCGCGCGTGAATTCCAGCGAAAAAAGCTTCAGCGTTCAATCTCTGCGCAAGAAAGCTTTACGCTCATCCTCATTTGCATAAAACGCCCACATGATGCCCCCATAGAGAGGCAAAAAAACAAGCACTCGCAGGCCCCAGAGCCACCAATTGCCCGAGGGGAGGATGCACGCGACAGCGCCCCCCGCCAGCGCCAGCAAGGGTGCCCAAAACCACCAGCGGGAGAAGGTGCTGCGATAAAAGCGGCGGATATCCAGTCCCAATTCCTGCTTGTAATGAAGCACATTGAGCATGAAGAGTTGGGTAAACATCGTGAACACAGCCCACACCGCCAAACCCACAATACCATACCAGCGGCAAGCCACATAGCCCCCCAGCAGGAAAAGCATGCTGTTGAACGCAGCAATCAACACACGGCGGCGCAGACAATGACGCGCCTGCGACAAATGCCAACCAATACCCTGCACCAGACTGAGTGTCTGCGGCAGCATCAGCATCACCGCAATCAGCCAGCAGGTGTCCGTGGCCGGGCCCAGGGTTTCACCCACCCAGAGAGAGAAAAACTCGCGGCCAAAAAAGAGAGCGCAGCACAGTACGCCCACCAGAATCATCACCAGCCAACGGCCCACGCCAATCATCGCGTCCGTCTGCGCGGCAGCATCGGCCCCGGCCACCACCATCTCCACAACCTTGGGCAGATACACCCCGGCCAGGCACCCCGCCGCCAAAAAGTAATAGCCATAGACCTTCAAAGAATTGGTGTAAAGCGTCACCTCCTCCGTACCCTGTGTGAGCGCCACCAGGAAATTGCCCGTGCCGGCATTCATCACATTGATTAGCTGGCTCAGAAATACCCAGAGAGAAAAAGCAACCAACGTACGCAGCACCGGTACATTCCACCCGCGCCAGCGCGCACGAGCGCCCAGCACCCCAAAGCAATAAACCGCGTGGCACAGCAAGCTCAACACCCCCACGCCGATGGTGAGAGCCGTGAGCGCAATGGAACGAAAGCCCAGCTTGAGCAGCACAAATGTACCGATGATATTACAGGCCGATGCCACCGTGGCAATCACCCCGGGCACGCGGAAGCGCTGTTGGGCCGCAGAGATACCGCCCAGAGAACGCGCCGGGAACATGAGAGCGGTGTTCAGCAGAGTCATGAGATACAGCACACGGAAAATCCCCAACTCCTGGCCGGTAAAGTGGTTGAATACCTGCCCCAAAAAAGGATAAAAAGCTAATCCACCAAGCAAAACCAGCAAGCCGATACCGGAATACAAGGCCAGCAAGTTCCCGAGGAAGCCGGATTCACCCTCCGCATCCTGCCGCGCCCGATACTCGCTCAAAAACTTGGTAGCGGAAGCCGTGAGGCCGAAATCACATAAAGCCAGGCGGGCCACCACCGCACCGGCCAGGGTATAGATGGCAAACTCTGATTTACCCAGGCACAGCAACATCAGTGGCACCATGAAAAAATCCACCCCAATCCGCAGCAGCAGATTGGCGTAGTTGAGCAATGCTCCCGAGCGTATTTCCGATACCTTGGCCATGCTTCACATCAAAGCTCCCAAATATCCAGCAACTCCGGCGGCAGCGTAGTCAGGAAGCGAGAGGGCGGGCAATACTGGCTGTCATAGCTATGCCCGTTGTAGCGGGGGAATGACATGTACAGGCGGTCTTCCGCACGCGTGACAGCCACATAGAACAAGCGTGTTTCTTCCTCCAGCGCATCGGAATCGCCCTCCGTAATCACGCGGTAGTGCGGGAACATTCCCTCTGCCAGGAAGATGATGAACACCACCTTCCATTCCAGTCCTTTGGCCTGGTGAATGGTGCTCAGCGTCACACAGTCATCATCCTGCTGCACCTCCTGGTCCACCTCACTCAGCAAGGCCACCTGCGCAAGAAAATCATCCAAACTGCCGGAATCCCCCACGGTGCGGGCCAGCTGGGCAATATCCTCCAGACGCTCCTCATAGTTTTCATACGCCGCGCGCAGGTGCGCATCCAGATGATTCTGCACGCGCTTCACCAATTCCGGCGGGGTGAGCTCTGCGTCTTTCGGGCGCAAGGTATCCAGAAAGTCAAGGAACGCCACCCAATGCGGGCGCACAGCGGGTGCCACTTTCACCGGTCGCATCAACTCGGCACAGGTGCTGCTGCTCCAGGCTTCCGGTGTCAGGGTGTTCACCACACTCATCCACGCTGTCACCATCTTGGCCGCAGTAGCCTCACCCACGCGGGGGAAGGTCATGAGCATACGGCGCAGGGCCACTTCATCCCGCGGGTTAATCAGCAAGCGCAGTACCGCCAACACGTCTTTCACATGTGCCTGTTCAAAGAAGCGCAGGCCGCTCGTGATGCGGTACGGAATATGGCGGCGGGAAAGCTCCATCTGTACATCCAGGCTGTGGAAATGCGCGCGGTACAGCACCGCGATATCACGCCCGGCTATGCCGGACTCCATGAGCGAATCAATTTCGCGGGCCACCATCTGCGCTTCGGTGCGGTTATCCGGTGCAGGCAGTACCGCAGGGCGGCACTTGTTGCCCGGTCGCGCAGGGCGCAGTATTTTCACAATTTGCTTGGTATTGTGAGCAATGGCTGCGTTGGAGACCTCCAGAATGGCCGGAACGCTGCGGTAATTGGTCTCAATTTTGTGCATTTCTGCATCCGGATAGGTTTTGCAGAAATTAAAAATATGGTCCACATTTGCGCCACGCCAGGAGTATATGCTCTGGGCATCATCGCCCACCACCATCAGGCTGGTGCGCTCCCCTGCCGCCAGCAAGGAAATCAGCTCTTCCTGCAACACATTGGTGTCCTGATACTCATCCACCAGCACATGCAGAAAGCGTCCTTGCAAATCCTGCCGCACATCGGCGTGCTCGCGCAGCAAACGCACCATGTTAAGCAGCAAATCATCGAAATCCATGGCATTGGACTCGGTCTTGCGCTGGGCGTAGGCGGCATAAATCTTGCCAATGACATCCATGTGCTGCTCCAGATACGGGTATTCCGTCTCCAGCGTCTCATGCCAATCTTGCCCGGTGTTGTGCGCCAAGCTGTGCAGCGAGAGCAGCAACTCCGGCTTCGGAAAACGATCTTTCTTCGTTGTTTTCCCGGCAAATTGCTTCACCAGCGCCTTGAACAAGGTGCGCTGGTCATCCGAATCAAGAATCGTGAACCCGGGGCGATACCCCAGTCGCTCCGCATGGCGCCGCAAAATGCGATTGGCTACCGAGTGGAAGGTCCCCCCCCACAGCTGAGATGAATCCACACCGGTGAGTTCCTCCACACGGGCCAGCATCTCGCGGGCAGCTTTGTTGGTGAAGGTCAGCAACAGAATGCGCCACGCCGGCACACCGGAAGCCAGCAAGCGCGCCACACGAAAGGTCAGCGTGCGCGTCTTGCCACTGCCGGCACCCGCCACCACCAACGCGTGGCGGGCATCGGTCATCACTGCCGCGTATTGCTCAGGGTTGAGTTCCTCTGCAAAATCCGGCACATGCGGTACTGCAACGAGCGGATGCATCAAGACTCGAAGTCCAGGTAGATTTCCGCACGGCGGTTTTCACCGCGCACATAATCAATCTGCTTCTCCGAATCCTCGGGGCGATAGTGGCGGCGCGGCTGGCTCTTACCCAGGCCATGAGTGGTGATTTGATCTGCCTGCACACCAAAGGAAACCAGAGCCTCCTTCACAGCATCGGCGCGGCGCTCAGAAAGCTTGAGGTTGTATGCCTCGGAGCCCACATCGTCCGTGTGACCGGAAATGTTGAGCTTCTTGCCGGGGCTGTGCTTGAGCAATTCTGCCACAATCTGCAACTGGCGCAGGGAACGCGGGGTCAGCTCAGCTTCGTTGAAGGCAAAGAAGAGGGCCAGAGAATCGCCACCGCGGGGATTCTTCACGATGGGGAAGTAGCGGCCGCCTTCAGCGCTGGCACTGGCTTCATAGCTGCTCAGCAGGGCATCCAAAGCCACCGCGCACACACGCCAGCCGGGCTCCGTGCGGGCCATTTCCAAGCCCACGTTACCGGGGCGCGGACTGTCTTTGGAAACAATGTACACCAGGAAACCGGCGTGACCGGCATTCTCGAACGTGCTGCGGATGGGAGCATCCGGGCGCAGAGAGAAAGCGCCTTCCTCAAACACCATGCAAAGACCGGCCACCGTGGCATCGGACACATCCGTACCCGTCACCAGGGACAAGGCCGTGCCCATATCGCCACGGCGCACTGCTTCCATGAAGCCTTCTGCCACCGTCAGGGCATCGGAGGTAGCGGCCACGCATGTCTTATCCGCAGGAGTTGTCTTGGCCATTTCAATCGTCACTTCGCCATTGCGAGCTGTCACCACATCCACCAGCATATCCTCACCACCATCGGCAGATTTAATGCGGTAGCGCGTCACCTTGGCACCATCGGGGCGGCGGGCCGTGCCCACTTCTTCCACGGAAACCGCCTTATGCCGGGCGGCCCAGGCCTTCAGCGCATCAGCTGCATCCTTGGTCAGTGTACCGCGCTTCACCATTTCATCAAGCGAGGCTTCTGCGCTGTCACCCTTGAGTACCTCCGTCACCTGCAATGCAGCAGAATGCTCAGCGCTGCGGGGCTTTTCCGTCACCGTGGGCAGCGTGCGCAGGGGGGGCGTGGTGGGCTGTTCGGCGGCAGGGGCCGGTGCAGGCTCAGGCAGAGGTGCAGGGGCCGGTGCGGGCACGGGTGTGGGGGCAGGAGCCGGCGCAGGGGTGGGGGCGGGTGCGGGTTGCTCCGCGGGGGCGGGCGTTTCGGCCGGGGGTGTCACAGGCTCCGCATTCTCAGCAATAGCTGGCTTGCGGGAGAATATATCCGGCAGTTTTACGCCACTTTTCTGCAACAAAAAATACACAGCGGCGGCAGCGCCGATGGTCATCAGGAAAGCCAAAAGGAACAAGACAATACTACGTTTCATGGTGTGATAAATTGTGAAGGTTTGACAGGAATCGCCCCCTCCGGTACAGGAGTCGTGGTGGGCGGTGTGGATTGAGATCGGGAAAGATAAGCCTCGCGAATGCGCAGATGGCGCACGGTATCGTAAGCATCCGCATGTTTTGGGGCGGGGAAAGCAGCTATCAGCTCTGCCGGGTTCAGGCGATTCATCCCGCCACCGGGATGATAACCGGGCATGCCGGCCTCGGTGCAGCGGGATTGTATCGCTTCAAAATGCAAATGAGCCAGATAGCGACCACCGGCATTGCCCATGGTGCCAATGCGGCGTCCGCGGTGAACCACCGTTCCCAGGCTCACCTCGCGGGTGTCCAAATGAGCATACAGCGTCTGGATGATACCCTCTTCTCCGGGCAGACGGTGAGCCAACACCACCACATTCCCCCAATCCTCCGAGGGCTTGCCACTGAACACCACCAAGCCGCGAGCCGCTGCATACACGGGCTCTCCCAAATCCGTATTTTCGCCGCCGATGCCGTTCAAATCCTGCCCGGTGTGCTTTCCTCCGCGTTTGGCGTTGTCTGCACCGAAAGGCTGCGCATCGTACATCATAGCACCCTCCGGCGTACCGCAAGGCCACTCAAAACCATCGGCCATCGGCACGCGGGCCATCTGCTCCGGAGTCAGCAACACCATCCCCCCGATAAAGGGCTCCGGTGTCCCGCTCAGTGGCGCATCTGCGCTGTAGATAGACTGCCCCTCCGCACGCGCAGCCGCCGCAGCGCCGCGCCCCGCCGCCAGATAGCAACAAAGCACCACCAACCCCACCCCCAACAGGATGAAGAACACCCACCGAAGCGGGCTGATGCGAGCCTTGCCTGACATAACTCGGGTATTATACCCAAAAAGTGCTTGTATTTCAAGCGCATTCTCGCGCTCGCGAGTAAACACGCGCGAAAAGGGCGCGAAAATGCGCTGTTATCCGTCTTATTTTACCGGCCAACCAATGCACTGATGCACGATAACGGAGTGATTTTCCGGCAGCGAAATCTCGCGATTGAGTGCATCTTTATCAATCATGGCGCGAACAACCGCCGAAAGGCCGCGCGAAGCACAGTACAGGTACACATTCTGATAAGCCGAGCCCACATGGCACTCACCCCCGCGGTCATCCTTGCAGGCGTAGACCAAATGTAGCGGAGCCGTTTTCACGAAGTCCTGTTTTTCGCAAAGGGGGATGAGGTTTTTATCATTCACCTTCACCAACTTATGCCCAGGGCCATCGTACTCCCAGGTTCCGTCAGGCGTGAGCACAAAAAGCTGCATATTCTGCAATCCGCGAGAGGTCGGAATCGTGCGTTTGCCACGCGCATTTATCCCCCAGGCCACCCATAAAATTTCGCTGAGCGTCTGGTCATCAATGGCGCGTCCGGCATCAAAATCGCGAGCAGACTGACGCTTCACAATCGCCTCCATGAGCGGCATACCACCCGTCACCCCCGGGGCAGGCAATGCCTGAACCTCACCGGCACCCCAACAGGGCAACAACGCCCCGACCAGCATACCCACTTTGAATATCTTCTTCATCATAAGCCTTATCTTTTGTTTGTTATTTTCTTATATTTAGAAACTGCTTTTTTCATATTTTCATGCTCAGGCCCCACCGTATGAAGTGTCACAGTTTTCTTTTTTGCATCATAGGAGGCAGATGCCCCTTTAGGAAAACTCAGTCCCACCGTTCTCAAGAAATACACCACCTCATCCGGATTCGTCACATTCGTTTCTGGGGCGAAGAAATCGCGATGAATCCCCTTGTAAACCTTTTTCACAATCTTATGGTCATCCATCTGCTTTTGCGTCAGAGGCACCATGACACTTACCCACTCTCCACAATAATCCACATTTCGGGATTGGTGCTCAATCACAATATTCTTTCCGCTGCGCATGCGCTCCACATCCGCCACCACAAACAGACTCCTATCCAATCGATTAAATGTTACTTCGTTTTCTTTTACGCGTTGACGGGCGGCATCGATATCCTCTTCTTGAGAGGCCACGTTCATGGACTCTATGTACGCATTGGCCGCATCAATCGTTTCCTGAAGTTTCTTATCATACATGCCGGGCACCCATTCCACCCAATAACACAGCATCTCAGCATCCAAGGCAAGTCGCACCAGGTCAGAAGCATGATTCTTGTTGATTTCAATTTCCGCTTCCAACTCCCTCAGCACAGCCTCTGCAATGTTTTTTTCTTGCTCATTCCCCCCTGCGCTCAAGCTTTTCAGCTCGCGTTCTTTCTGCTCTCTCAACGCAGACAACTTCTTTCCTGTTGCATGAACTTCGCGCATGCGAGATTCCATCGATTCATACGCATCTGCACTCACCATACGTATCAGCTTGACGACATCAGCATGCTTTAACGTCTCATTCAACTTAGGTGTCAACTCTTTCAAGTTATATTTGCCGGTAAAGGGATTCGCCCCGGCCAAAAGAAGCGTCTTTGCCAGTTTCTTATCCTCCTCGCTTTTGCAATCTATCACCTCCCGCAGTTTTTCTGCATACTGTGCGGGTTCAATTCCCATGCCGCTGAGTTTTTTCTGGGCTTTGCTTTGCAACTCATCAGAAACACGCTGTTTCTCTACCTTGCCGTTCTGGACAGTTGCTTCTCGCTCCGCAGCCAGCACAACAGCTCCCCCCAGCACGCCTAATGCTGCCAACATCAAGAGAAAACAAAAACGCATACCACACTTTACTACACCGCCTAAGCCCTTGTAAAGCATATAATAGTCTTGCACAGTCTGTGGGCATGATTTATACTTTGCGCATGTTCAACCAAAAGCTTTTAGAGGAATGCAGCAATGCACACGGCGTCTCCGGATTCGAGGGTGAGATTCGCGATCTCATCTGCCGCGAGTTGCAAGATTGCGGGGATTTGGAACACACCGCCGCCGGGCTGCAAATGTGCCATTACGAGGCCGGGGAAGATGCGCCCACTGTCTCGCTCATCGCGCACATGGACGAGGTAGGCTTCATGGTGCAAGGCATCACCCCGGATGGGTACCTGACCCTGGTACCGCTGGGTGGCTGGTGGAACCACACCCTGCCCAGCCAGCGCGTACTGGTGAAACCGCGCTGCGGCGGCAGCATCCCGGGGCAGATAGCAACCAAGCCCCCGCACCTGCTGCCGGAAGCCCAGCGCAAGCAAGTGATGACGGATGATGCGCTTTTCATCGACATTGGCGCCTCCTCCCAGCAGGAAGTGGAGCAGCTGGGCATCACCCCCGGTTGCCCCGTGGTGCCGGATGTGTGCATGCAGCCGCTTGCCCTGCCCCACCGCTGGATGGGCAAGGCTTTCGACAACCGCAACGGCGTCTACTGCATGATGGAGGCCATGAAAACCCTCTGCGCCGAAAAAATCGGCTGCAACATCAACGCCATCGGCACCGTGATGGAAGAAGTAGGCACCCGCGGTGCCCGCGCCATTCCGGCTGAGATGGTGGGGGATATCGCCATCATCCTGGAAGGTGCCCCAGCCGATGACACCCCGGGACAAAGCGCCCTGTGCCGTCAGGGCGTGGTTGGACAGGGTGTGCAGGTGCGCCTGTTTGACCCCACCCACATCACCCCGCCTGCACTGGCGGATTTTGTGCTGCAAACAGCTGCCGAAGCCGGCCTTCCCCACCAGGCTGCGGTGCGCCGCACCGGCGGCACCGATGCCGCCGCCTGCTACGCCCACTGGCAGGGCATCCCCGCCATTGTGCTCAGCACCCCCACCCGCTACATTCACTCCCACAACGGCATCATCGATGACCGCGACTTGTGCGCCTGCTGCGATTTGGTATGCGCCATTGTGCGTCGGGTCGCGGCCCTCCGTCTCAAAGCCATCGACTTTGTATCGTGAGCCACCCCACGCCCAGCCTCTCCCCCCGTTCCCGCGCTGCATGGATTGATGTAGCGCGGTGCATCGCCATGTTCTTCATCATGTGGATGCATGCCGGAGCGGGGCCCTCCTGGCTGGGCAAACCGGTAGGCGGCGCCATCTGCCTGTTTTTCCTGCTGGCCGGTTATTTCATGCCGCGAGATGCAGGCGATTGCGCCCGCCGGGCGCTGAAATTGGGGCTGGCCTGGCTGCTGTGGTCACTCATCAGCCTGGGGCTTTTCATGATTTGCAAACCGGATACTGCTCTGAGCTGGCAAAAAGCCATCGGCTGGGGCACCGCAGCCTACAATACCCCCCTTTGGTTCCTGCGCAATCTTGCCATCTACCAGCTCGTCATCGCGGCGCTGGCGGCTCTGCGCGTGTTCCCGCGTTACAACTGGGTGATGCTGGTGCTTATCATCAGCTTTTACTGGGCCGCAGCCCCCAGGCAACACATGGGGCTGCGCTTCGACTGGATGCAGGCCGTGCTGCTGGGCTACTGCCTGCGCTGTGTCCCCATGCACACCATAGCCGACTGGCTGCGCCGCCACGCTATCGGCCTTGTGCTCTGCATTGCCATCATGCACCTGCAACGCGCCTTCCACCCGGATTTATTGCGACTCTTCGGCATTTCCACCTACGGCTGCTCCCTGCCTATGGAGGCTCTGAGCTACGCCGTTCTTTTCTGCCTGGCCGGGCTGGGTACAGAGCATTACCTACCCCGCCTGGCTCGCCCCATGGCAGCCGCAGGGGCCGGTATGCTGTTCGTCTACGCCACGCATTCTTTCCTATACGCCCCCATCTACCGCTTCAAAATTCACGGTTTTTATGATGTATGGGCACCCGTGGCAGGGCTCATCATCCTGACCCTGCTCGGCAGCTGGCTCACACGCCGGTTCCCCCGCGCCATGCGGGTTTTGGGCGCTAAGTAATCCCACTCAGCGCTTACGTTTGTAAGCACCATCACCCACGGAGATAACCTCCACCCGCACGGTATCCAACCCGGCTTTTTCAAAGCCCAGCTGGCGGGCCACCTCCGAGCTCACATCAATCAAGCGGCCGTGGATGAAAGGGCCGCGGTCTGCCACGCGAGCAATGCAGCTCTTGCCATTGGTCATGCTGGTGATGCGCACCTCGCACGGCAGCGGCAGCGTGCGGTGTGCCGCATAGAGCTGGCCGTCATACAGCTTCTGGCAAATGGCCCCCTGGGCACCATCTGCTTCATACCAGGAAGCCACACCCACTTCATTATAGCGCAGTGCCTGGTCCACGTTCATCGGCACAAAACGATTACCGCGCACGGCGTACGGTGCCATCTTGTAGCCTTTGTAATCCGCATGTGTTGCACGCTGCTGCTGGCATGCACCCAGCACCATGGCAAGTCCCACACCACCCCATAAAAAAAGCTTTCTCATATCTCCGCATCCTAACACAGCCGCGCTCATCTGGCAATCTGCAAATTCATTCCCCCCCCAAAAAAGCTGCGAAAATTGCTGCTTCTTCAAAATACGAGGTTGCAATCAGGCAGAAAAAAGAGTAAAATCACGCTTGAGATACAATTTTTTACACCTATGGCAACTCCTCAACTCAAAACAACGGGTGCAGCTCCTGCACCTCGCCGTCTGCTCAACACCGGCGCCGCCCCCAAGAAGCAAGTCAAGCTCATGGGCTCCAATGGCCAGGCTATTCAGCCCAAAACATCCGCACTGAAGACGCCCGCCACCGCTCCTGCCCCCACACCGGCTCCTGCCCCCTCCCCTGTGGCAGCAGCCCCCGTGGATGATGCCGCCCAGAAGAAAGCCGCTGCTGAAGCCGCTGCTGCCGCTGAGGCACTGGCAGCCGAAGAAGCTGCTGCAGCCGAGGAGGCCGCACGCCTTGCCGCTGAAGAAGAGGCTGCCCGCCAGGCTCAGGAAGAATACGAGCGCCAGATGGAGGAATACAACCGCCAGATGGAAGAATACAACCGCCAGATGGCCGAATACCAGCGCCAGCAAGAAGAAGCCGCTGCTGCTCAAGCCGCTGCCGCAGAAGCTGCTGCCGCCCCGACCCCGGCAGAAGAAGCCCCCGCTCCCGAAGCAACCCCTGCCCCCACCCCCGCTTCCAAGACGACCAAGCCCGCTGCCAAGCTGGCCGTAGCCAAGCCTGCACTCAAGGCAGGTGGTGCCAACAAACTGACTGCCGCCAAGCCCAAAGCTGCTGCCAAGCCTGCCGCCGCTAAACCTGCTACCGCTCCCGCACCGGCTCCTGTCCCCGCTTCCGCTCCGGAGTATGCTGAAGAAGTCCCTGCTGAAGGTACAGACATTCCCGCCGAGGAAGAAGCCCAGATGTCCGAAGCCGACATGGCTGCACGTGACGCTTACTTGCAAGCCTTGCAGGCCCAGGCTGGCAAGAAGCCCGTATGGAAGCGCCCCCCGTTCTGGATTTTCGTTGGTGGTCTGGCTGTACTCGGCGTCTTCTGCGGCAGTCTCATCGTGAAAGCTCAGGCCGAAGCCGCCGCCAAGCAAGCCCACATGGACTACACCAACAAGCTGCTCAAGCGCGCCCAGGAAGTGAACAAGCAAGGCATTGAAAGTATTGCAGATGCCAAGGCCAAAGGCGTGACGATTGAATGCAGCAAGGAAGACGCCCAGTACCTGCTGGACGTGGTGGTGGACCCCTTCATCCGCGATGAAAGGGGTAAGTTTGTATTTGGTGGCAACCCGGAAGGCGTGGCACAGCTGGCCTGCTTGCTGCTGGGCATTGCCTCCGAACAGGACCCCAGCATCGATGCTCTCATCTTCCGCACCCTCGATACCCAGTGCACCAAGATTAAGCCCACGCTCTATCGCTGGCTTGTGCAGCGCATGGCCGTCTCCAACAACAAGGGCATCAACGTCAAGTTCAAGAAACTGGCAGATTCCGTAGCCAAGCAGGATACAGAAGCCAAGAAGAAGTGGATGCAGCGCGCCGAGGTTCTCTCCTACATCTGGGAAGCCATGGGCCTGCGTGTCACCAAGAAGGACGTACCCACCATCCTGGGCTTGCTCAAGGATCCCGACATTGACAAGAAGCTGGCCGGCACCCTTGCAGGCTGTCTGGACAACATCCTCATCTTCATGACAGATGAGGAAGAGAAGAAGAAAGTAGGCGATGACATCTTCGACAGCCTGCCCGAGAAGTACCGCGAAGCCATGCTCAACACCTTTGGCCGCGCTTGCTCACCCAAGGCGCTGGAATACTACAAGGGCCGCGCCGCTGATAAGAAAAACTGGCGCACCGACTATGTCTTCTTTGCCAACTACGCCAATGACGACATCATCCCCTTCCTGCAGGAGCTGAAGGAACAAGCCGCCGATGACGAACGCAATGCCAAGCTCATCGACCGAGCCATAGGTGGCGTGTTTGCACAGGACCGCGACCGCACAGACGAAGAAGCAGCCGCCCTCATCAAGGTGGTATTCGACAAGATTGACGGTGACATCTCCAAGCGCACCGAATTGATTGCCAAGGCGGACGAATACTCTGCCGACTACGTGGGTGAAGGTCCCGAGCTGGACAAAATCAAAGAAGAGCTCAAGGATCTGGAAGAAACCCACAAGCAGCGCATGCAGCTCATCAACACCCTCAAGAGCATGCACAACCGCCCCTGGGTCATGAACCTGCTCTCCAAGTACGAGAAGGACGAAGACCCGGAAATCTCCCGCAACGCAACTGAAGCCAAGCAGCAGGTAGCAGAAAATACGGCAGCTGATGCTCAGATACGCAAGAAGTACCAGAGCGGTGGCCAGAAATAACCCCCACGCTCTGCCATAACACAAAATCTCTGCCAGGCTCGCTCCGCCCTTCCGCGGAGCGAGCTTTTTTGTTCAGCGCACCTGCCGGCAGCCTGCAAACGTTCTTCACATGGCATTTTCTGCATTATCTACCCATTACTGCCACGATGGAAGCTTGACGTGAGGAAGAAAGATGGCAAAATAGCGCGGTTAAACACACGCGAATCATGCCTCAATTTCTCATCGACATCACTGCATCGCCCTTCTTTTATTTTTGCATGGGCATTATGCTCATTGTGCTGTTTTTCTGGTATCTCTCTGCAGAGCTGGACAAAGCGAAGCGCAATGCCGGCACATTCTTCATCGTGGGTCTTTCCGGTTTCTGCCTGCTTTCACTGTTTGTGAACGGCATGCAGTACGGTATCGACATCAAAGGCGGCACAGAATTGACGCTGGAGGTGCAACCGAAGCTGAATGACCACGGCAACCTGGTACCGCCCAGCGAAGATGACATGCAGCAAGCCTGCGCCATCCTGGAAGAGCGTCTCAATTCCACCGGTACAAGCGAAGTGCAGATTCTGCACTCCAACAACAAAATTCTCATCCAGATTCCCCAGCAGGACGCTCAGGACGAAGAGCGCAACAAGGAAAAGATTGAGGCCATGGTGAAGATGCTCACCAAGATGGCCAAGCTGGAACTGCTGGCCGTGTACCATGACAGCGACCGCGTGATTGCCGACCCCGAGACGCAGGAAGCCATCACCGTGTACGAGCAGCGCCTGCACGAATACAAAAAAGCAGTGGCCGCCGAAGTGAAGGGTGTGCGCGCCCCGGCCATGCCCCGCATTCCTTCCCGCATGGGTCTGAACGACTACATGATTATGCCCTACCCCCGCACGAACGACGAGACCGGCGAGCCCGTGCTCTACACCGAGGGTGAATTCAAGGGCGAACAGGTTATCGACTACATGGTGCTGCAAAAACCCTATGCTGCCATGCAGAAGGATGTGTACATCACCGGTAAGGAAGTGGCACACGCCCAACCCGACTACGTGCAGAAAGGCCACGTGAATGTGGTGCTCAACCGCACCGGTGCCAACCGCATGGGCCGCCTCACCGGCGCCATGACCATCGGCCGCGACCGCCTGGCCGTGGTGCTCAACAACCAGATTAAGTGCGCTCCCGTGGTGCAGGCTGTGCTGCACAAGGAGTTCAACATCTCCGGTCTGAATGCCAAGGGCGAACCCGAGGACATCTCCAAGGCGCTGGCCAACCCCCTCTCCAGCGACCTGAAAGTAGAAGGCCGCAAGAATGTATCTGCCCAGTTGGGGCAGAGCGCTCTGGAGCAAGGCACCGTGGCCGGCCTCATCGGTCTGCTGGGCATCTTTGCTTTCTGCTACTGGTACTACCGCTCCGCCGGCATTGTGGCCATGTTTGGTTTGGCCTTCAACGCCCTTGCACTGCTGGGGCTGATGAGCTTGTTCGGCTTTGTGCTGACACTGCCGGGTATCGCCGGTATCGTGCTGACCATGGGTATGGCAGTGGACGCCAACGTGCTGATTTACGAACGCATGCGCGAAGAGCAGCAGCTGGGCCGCCCCTTCATCATCTGCCTGCGCAATGCGTATGAAAAGGCATTCTCCGCTATTTGGGACTCCAACATCACCTCCCTTATCACGGCTGTGATTCTGTTCTGGCTGGCCAGCGGCTCCATCAAGGGCTTCGCCGTGACCACCAGCGTGGGTATCATCACCTCCCTGATTGGTGCCATCGTAGTCACCCGCGTGCTCTTCTTCTGGGCAGAGCATCTGGGCGTGCTCAAGAACTTCACCTTTGCCCGTGCACCGTTCTCCGGCAAAGTGTTTGACTTCATGAAGTACCGCAAGCCCACAGCCATCGCGTCCATCGTGCTGATTCTGGGCTGTGCAGCCTACGGTATCTTTGTGCGTGGCGAGCAGTCCCTGGGTATCGACTTCACCGGTGGTGCCACCATCACCTACGTGGTGCCCAATGACTCCAAGGTCAACTACGCCGAGGTGGAAAAAACCGTGATGGGCATGACGCTGACCAAGGCTCCCACCGTGCAGGAGTTCGACAACGCCACCGACCGCAACATCAAGGTTCGCTGCGCCAACAAGGATGACGCCGCCAAGATCAACACCGCCCTGCGCGATACTGTGCCCGGCATGAAAGAGCTGCCCGCCGAATCTGTGGAAGACATCAGCGCCGCGCTGGGCTCCACCTTCTTCAAGACAGCTTGCTGGGCGTTGCTTGCCGGTCTGCTGGGCATCACCATGTACCTGGCCATCCGCTTCGAATGGAGCTTTGCCATGGGTGCGCTCATCTCCACCGCACACGACGTGGCCGCTGTTATCGGTGTGGTGGTGCTCATGGGCACAGAGCTGAACATCATCCACATCGGCGCCTTCCTCACGGTAGCCGGCTACTCCATCAACGATACCATCGTGATTTACGACCGCATCCGCGAGCAGCTGCTCCTTGCAGGCCCGAAGGATGACCTGAAGGATATCATGAACGAGGCTATCAACACCACGCTTTCCCGTACGCTGCTCACCTCGGGCTCCACGATTGCGGTGCTGATTGCCCTCATCGCTCTGGGTGGTCCCGCCATGCGTGATTTCTCCATCACCATGCTTCTGGGTATCTTCATCGGTACGTACTCCTCCATCTTCATCGCATCCCCCTGCGTGCTGGCTTTCGACAAGAAGCACAACCTGCGCCAGGAATTGCAGGAGGCTGAAAATGGCACCGATGTTGCCGTGTAACACAGCAAGCTGAACCTGTGCAACGCCGCATCCTCACCTGCCTGTTGCTCTTGTGCATTGCTGCCTTTACGGCGGCAATCTGGGGCTCGGTAGATTGCGGGATGCGGCTTTCTCGTGCAGATTTGGCGGCGGAAGATGCCTTGCACCTTCGCCGCCTCATTTATTTTCATTTTGCCGTAGCGCAGCTGGCCGTAGTGGCCGGCATACTGCTCATCTATCTGCGGCACCGCCGCTGGCGCCGCCACTACCTCATCGTCAGCTACAATGACAAAGGGCTGCACCTGAACCCACCCGGCATCCGCATGCCGCGCGCACGCGTCTCGCGCTGCAGTCTGGCCAACATGGCAGGCGCCAAACTGCCCCCGGCAGATGGCTCGCCGGTGCTGGTCTACCCCATGTTCATGCTCAGCGGGCACTCCAGCGGAGAGAAGCTGGAGCAAGCCCTGCACGAGGCATACACCCGCCAAGGTGCCACCGAACCCAATTTCTTTTACCAGCCTGTGCTGGGCGCCTCCCCCTGGCTGGCCCGTGCTGTCGCACAGATGATTCGCGAGCATCTGGCAGCTCATCCCGGCGCCGGGGTGCTGGTGGTGGCACATGGCTCCCACCTGCCCGAGCCGCCGCCCGAGCCGGCGCTCTTCTGCCGCCGTCTGCGCGGTCTGCTGCCCGGCACAGAGGTGGCGCTGGGTTATTTCAACCAGTCACCCGAGGCCGGAGACGTGCTGCGCACCATGGTCTCGCAGCACATCCTGCTTCTTCCCTTCCTGCTGACAGAGGGCATCCACACCTCTCGCGATTTGCCCACAGCTGAAGACGCCGCCGCCTGCGGCAAAACACTCACCCGCCTGCCCGTGGCAGCCAACATGCTCTGACGCCCCCCATGAAATTAGCTCTCAAAGTCACCCCCGGTGCCAGGAAAAATGAAATACTGGGCTGGGAAGATGATTACCCGCAAGTGGGGCGTGTGCTCAAAATCAAGACCTCCGCCCCGCCTATCGATGGCAAGGCCAACAAGGAAATTGCCGCCTTCCTGGCCAAGACACTTGGACTCGCCAAAAACGAGGTTGAAATCACCCACGGCAGCTCCGGGCGCATCAAGCTTATCTCCCTGCCGGATCATACAGATTTGACACCCCTTGGGTAAAACGCCCGAATCTAACCATTACCGTTGTACATCTAATAAGGCTTGGCGACCAGGTGGCAAACATGCTACTTATGGGGTGGTTATGAAAAAACATTTCACCATCCTCATGCTGTTGGCCGCCCTCTCGGGAGGTGCCAGTGCCGCCCCCTATGTACTGCCCTCCGCACAACCCGGAGCCCTTACCCCATACGATTGGCAACCGGTCTACGCGATTGAGGGGCTATACTCCATGGGCGACAGCAGGCACACACCTGATACCTGGGGTGTGCGGGGCAGCCTCAACCTCTACAGCAATGCCATCAACACCGTGAGAAATCAATTCGGGCTTTATGCCGGATTTGAAAGCGGCAGCCAATCCGAGCATGGACTCAAGGTGGATATGCGAAAAATCCCGCTCACTCTGGGCTATGACTTGAACCTGGCCTTGACCGACCATTTCATGATATACATGGGCGGCAAAGCCGGCTATGCTTTCGGCCACCTCAAGGCAAGCAACCCTCACTTCTCCTCCAGTCAACACCCCGGCGGGTTTACCTTTTCCCTCGGGGGAGGCATCAAATATCAATGCTCCGAGAGCATCTACCTCAAGGCCGGATACGAGTTCTCTCGCACTTATTTCCGAGACTGCCACTTCGGGTCAGGCTCACAGCGCTGGACACCGAGCCAACACGTCATTTCCATTGGTGTTGGTTGTTTATTCTGAAGCCATTGAGCATCAGACTTCCCTCAATTCCTGCACCAATGCTTCTGTGGCACGCTCCAGCAAGCGTACCACAGCATCGAAACCGGCAGGGCCACCGTAGTAGGGATCAGGCACTTCTCGCTCGTGTTCATCGGGGCCAAACCAATCGCTCATGGGGCGCACCTTGGCCGCTTGCTCTGCACCGGATGCCAGCGACAGAATATCGTTTCGATTTGATTCATCCTGGGGAATAATCAAATCAAAGCGTTCAAAATCTGCGCGGCAGAAGGTGCGGGCCCGATGCCCACCCCAGGCATACCCGGCGCGCTCAAGGGCGGCCAGCATGCGGTGATCCGGCTTTTCCCCGGTGTGATACGAGGCCGTGCCGCAGGAATCTGCTTTCACCCGGCCTTTCAGGCCGGCCCGCTCAATGGCGGCGTTGAAAACAATTTCCGCGGCGGGGCTGCGGCATATATTACCCAGGCACACAAATAAAACACGATACGCCATAGCTATGATACTTTTGTGATTAAACTCCTTTTTTCGTATCCCACAGAACCAGGTGCATGCGTTCTCCCAATCGCACGCGGTGCTTCAGGCACATCTCTGCCACAGCAGGTCGGGCGGCATCCAGAGCAGCCCGGCTGGTGGCGCAGGGCATGAGCACGATGCGCTCCTGCGGCAGTTTCAACGCCGCAATCGTCCGCCAATCCTGCTCACCAATGACAACAAACTTAAACCAGGCATGTGGCAGAGAGGCGAATGTCTCCAATACCGGTGGGCACAACGCAGCGGATTGAGCATTCCCGGCATGGACCAACTTGGGGGATACATTCCACTGCCCCACGCGAGCCAGCAAAGCCGGAGAGGGAGCCACCGTGCCGTTCGTCTCCACCTCGATAAACACATCCTGCGGCAGCAAAAGCAGCAACTGTTCCAACGCAGCTTGCTGCATGAGCGGTTCTCCACCGGTGATAACCAGGGATGGGCAATCAAAGCTCTTGATGCGCTCCGCTACCTCCTGCACAGACACACTCAGACCTTGTTTCCACGAATATTTTGTATCACACCAGCTGCAATGCAGATTGCACCCGGCCAGACGCAAAAACACAGCCGGGGTTCCCATCCTCGGGCCTTCCCCTTGCAGAGAATAAAAAATCTCCGGTCCATCGTCTAATTGTGCAAGCTGTATCATGATTGAGGCTTGCATGTTCTTTACCAAATTCTGCGTGCCGAGGCAAGGGTAATCTGGCTTCATGGCGGCTGATTTTCTTGATATCCCGGGAAACATTCGGCGCTTTTAGCTTGCATAGCTCCATTTTTAGGGTAGAATAAGCCACAGTAGAGCCCCCGTGCGTATGAAGAGATTCTTCTTATCCATCATTCCCGTCATGCTGTTTGCCATCAGCCTCATCACCTGTGCCTACCCCTATGGCTCGGTGAACAGCGACATTGTGCACGAAGCGCTGCATGCCCGCACCATGGCGGTGACTCCCTGTGTGCCGGGTTGGTTGCTGGATATGGAGGATATCAAACCCCTTTCCGATGGCGAACTGTACCACGTACGCGCCATTTTGCATCGTTCCCAGGTGCGTGAGGTACACGAGAAATACTACCGCGATGACCAGCAGTCCACAGGCAATATCTTTTACCTGTATGCCAGCAATGGCCAATGCCTGGGTGGCAAGGTGGAGGGCAACCGGGTCATGATGGATGATTTGGAGCTCTCGGATGAAGATAGCACCCTGCTCTATGCGGTGCTGCGCCCGCATCTCAAGAAACTTTTCCCCCGCATCCCGTGAGCCAGACTCCACCCTGGGAACGCCTGAACCGCGCTGCGGGTGAATTATCTCAGCTGCAACCTGCCTGCAACGGTAGCGTACATCCCACGGCTGTAGTGGAAGGTGTGCTGGAGCTGGGCGAGGGTTCCTGCATCAAAGCAGGCACGGTGATTGAGGGATTTGTGCGTATTGGCAAGCGCTGTACCATTGGGCCCAATGCCTACCTGCGGGGCACCTGCTCTGTGGGAGATGATTGCATCATTGGCCACGCGGTGGAGGTGAAGAGTTCCCTCATCGGCAACAGAGTCGCCATTTCTCACCTCTCCTATATCGGCGATTCTGTGCTGGAAGATGACATCAACGTGGGCGGTGGCTGCATTTTCTCCAATTTCCGGCACGATGCCGGGGAAATCCGCATGCTCTGGGAGGGTGAACTCACCCCCACCGGACGCAACAAACTGGGAGCCTACGTGGGCTCCGGCGCCCGTATCGGCTGCAATACCACCATCCTGCCCGGCCGCACCATCCCCCCGGGGGCGTGTACCTACCCCGGGAAGGTGATTGAAAGTTGAAAGTTGGAAGTTGAAAGTTGGAAGTTCCGTGCGCGCTGCGCGCCAAGGGATTTCAAATTTTAGCATTTCATCCGTCTTCGTCTGCGCCTACGCCGAGACAGGAATTGCACATTTGGGAAAGTTCCCCGCGCCGCAGGCGCGGCAAGCTTTGAGCCCCTTTACGGGGCGGCAGAGCATAGCCCCGGGTGCAAAAATGATGGGGAGTCCGGGCAGCATCGCGACTGCGATGATGTAGAGGACGACAGATTGTCAGGCGAAGGGCGCTAGCCCGGAGCCGGTAGCGTGGATTTATCATATTGGTGATGAATGAACAAAAACGAAAACACGCTTATTCCACATTCCTCGCTTCCGCTCCGGGCTAACGCCCTCTGCTATGTTGCTGCCGCCCTCCGCAGTGTCGCAGTCGCGACACCACTACGGGCTCCCATTCATTTTTCTCACCATACCCGGGGCTCACGCCCCGGGCTACCTTCTGCCGCCCGCAGAGCGGGCTCAAATATAGCCGCGGGGAACCTCAAATTCGTACTTCGCAACTCGTCATTCGTAACTCACAAATCCCCATGTTATGAGTTTTCAGGGCTTTCCCCATCGAAAAACAAACGCCCCGGCCGGGAACGGACGGGACGTTTGACGTTGTTGCAAAGTGCTACGCTTTATTCAGCAACGGCGAGCTTTTTCATCTCTTCGTTGATGCGCTCCATGGCGGTGACGATGCGGTCATTCACATTGTTGCGGCACATGCCCTCAGCCATGCGGATGGCGTTGAGGATGGCCGTACCATTGGCGGAGCCGTGGGCAATGATGGAGACACCGCGCACGCCCATGAGGGGGCAACCGCCGATGGTGTCGGCGCTCATCTGCTTGCCAATCTTCTTGAAAACGCCGCGCATACCCATGGCTCCCAGCATGGCTACGGGGCTGGCTTTGATGCCGGCCTTGAGCCAGTGTGCAAAGGCCTTGGCGGTGGCTTCCACACATTTGAGGAGCACATTGCCGGTGAAGCCATCCGTCACAGCTACGTCCAGCTCGGTCTCGAAGAGGTCATGTCCTTCGCAGTTGCCTTCAAAGTTGAAGGGGAGCACGCCTGCCTCGTTCAGCTGACTGAGGATGCGGTGTACCTCCTTGGAAAATTCGCTACCCTTGCAGTCCTCGGTGCCGTTGCTCATCACACCGACGTTGGGATTGGGGCGGTTGTAAATGTAGCGTGCCATCATGGCAGACATGACAGCGTAGGCCACCAGGTGGCGGGGCTTGGCATCGGGGTTGGCACCGGTATCGCTCACCAGCACATAGCCGTGCACACTGGGCAGCGGGGATACAATGCCGGCGCGCTCCACACCGGGAAGCAAGCGCAGCTTGATGGTGCTGGCAGCCACGGCAGCGCCGGTGTTGCCGGCGGAGAGCACGGCATCACAGGTGCCATTCTTCACCAAATCCACCGCCACGCTCATGGAGGAATTCTTTTTCTTGCGCAGCGCATCCAAGCCACTGTCTTCCATCTCCACCACCTCGGGCGCATGCACAATCTCCACGCGGGGGTCATCCAGAATCCCGGCTTCTTTGCATGCGGCTTTCAGTTCATCTTCACGCCCTACCAGGTAGAGCTTTTCAAGGGTGGAAATCTCTGCCAGAGCCAGCTTGGCTCCGTCTATATTAATCTGCGGGGCGTTATCGCCGCCCATTGCGTCCAATGCCAATTTCATGGTATGAAGCTGTATAGTGTTATGCTCGCGTATACTCTAGCATAAATCAGGTACATGTCAACACAAAAACCGCCTTGCGTCTGCTGCAAGGCGGCTGAAAATCTTGTTTTGGTAACGGTGGCGCGGTCAGCGCGTGAAACTTAGTCCACAAGCTTTACCACAACCTCAGCACCGCTCTGGGTCTTGTAGGTGCCGCAAGCGGGGCATGCCGTGTGACCGGGAACTGCAGCACCGCACTTCGGGCACTTGCCGAGGAGGGGAGCCTTCCAGGCCTTGGCGGCCAGGCGGGAGCGCTGCTTCATCTTGGAGGTTCTGCGTTTAGGAGCTGCCATAATTCTGTATCGGGTTAAATATTGCGGATGTGGTATTGAGTGGGCCCCCGGATTCTTATTGTCCGGGATACTGATCCAGGGCGTCCCAGACGCTGTTACCACTCGGGGTGGCAGAGTTTACACCCGGTTGGGGGTCTTTGTCCAGCCTAAAATCACCAAATTTGTCATTTATTTCACATTCTTGGCCTATCAGCTCGCATTTTGGGTAGCCGGGAAGCTCCAATAAGATGTCTTCGCGCACCTCTTCAGTCACATCGGCGGCCAATTTTCCTTTCACATCAATCGCATAAGAGACATCATCCATCTCCACCCAGTACTCCATGTCTGCCAGGCAGCGCATGCAGCGCAGGCGGAACGGCGCGGCAATTTCACCCCGCACCACCAGCTCTGTATCGTACAGCTGCGCTTCCAGGCGATATTCCACCGGCCCGATGCTGCGCACATCATCGCAATCAATATCGAAGATGCTGCCGTCCAATTCCCCGCTCAGTTGCATGCCTTCCTCGGGAAATTCCTCCAGCGGTATGATGATCTGCTGCTTCATGAGCCGCATTGTACCCCAATCTCGCCCCCTTGGCAAGCGCCAAGCTTGTGTGCCCCGGGCAAACGCATTGGAAACATGTCACATTGGCTTGATTTCCTTGAAGAATGATCAGAAGACAGTACAGCCGACCGACAAAGTGTATGGTCTTACCTGCGGCGGCGGCGAACAGCCAAACCGGCAAGAGCCAGCAGACTGAGCGTAGCAGTCGTGGGCTCAGGCACAAGATACACGCTCAACACCACATTGTTACCATCGATTTTATAATCTATCGACTTATAATAATCTGTCAGGCTGCTTCCGATGCTGAATGATGAATCACTATAACCGGCGCTCTCAGACGTAACAACCAATTGTGTGATATCAGCCAGAAGCTCAAGATTAAGAGTGCTCGCGTTCCCCACATTCTGCATCAGAACCAGTTCGATGGTATCCGTGACAGAATGGGCATTTTCAAACAACTTCAATACCTCACCGCCAACACTCAGCGTGATGCCTGCATTAGCATTGAATAAGAACGAAGCTCCCGACATATCAATGTAAGAATACACCGAATCATCCCAGCTGCAATCAGCAGCGGAGGCAGGCTCAGCAAATCCCGCCACGGAGAATATCACTTCACCGCCGTACAGCTCCAAATCTCCGGTATAGGTCTGCAGGCCGGGAGAATTGCCGACCACAAGCTTACCGCTGTTCAGAATCAGATTGCTGAACGTACCAGAGCCGCGCACCTCACCACCATTGATGGTAAGCGCAGAGGTGATTTCACCATCATTGATGAACAAGCAGCCGCTTCCCACAGAACAGCTTACGCCTTCCAGAACACCACCCCGCTTCACCTCAACGGAGTTCATACTGAGACTGCTGTTGGACCCCTTCAACACAGAGCCGTCACCCACCTTAAGAGAATCCCCCTTGAGGGTGGCATTTTTCAGGCTCAATGCAGACTTACTTTCCAGGGTAGTGCCCTCTTTCACCTCCATGGTCAAATCTGAAAGATTGAGGGATGACCCGTTGAGCGAAATCGAATCTGCACTCACCTTATGGTTTTCAGATGAGTCACTTTGCAAGGCAATGTCAGCATTATTGCTGCCTTCCAACGCGCCCAGAGAACTACCATCCGACAGACCGTTCAATGACAACGTTGCTGCGTCTACCGTGGTGGAGTCATTGATGGTCAGTTTGGAGCTGCTACCGGAGGTCACCTTTGCCCCGCCGGTAATCGACAGGTTATTCGCTTCAATCTCAACTGTCGGGCCGGAAACCTCAGAGTCAGTCTGTATCGTGATATCCCCGCTCGTCATGCTGACGGTCTTTTTCTCCGCCTTAATATCAGAATTATCAACAAGGATGAATTTACCGGTTAAATCGTTGGTAATACATTCAAGCGTTACACTTCCCTCCGCTATCAGCTCACTGTTTTTAACAGTGATTTCCGGTCCCCTGATGGTGATATCTTTATCATCATCACCGCCTTTCTTTTTCTTGGTTCTTATTTTACTTTTTTCTATAGTGACTCCTTTTTTGCTCTGCAGGGTAAGACTGCTTGCGAGACCGGCAGACTCGGTTGTTACGGCTGTTACCACTATTGCTTCTGAGGCTTCCACAATTACCGCTGCTGTTCCGGCTATTGCGGCAGAATAAATGGCTGCTTCCACAATAGCGGCCACAATCGCACTATCGTTCTCATCCGACACATATTTAAGCGTGCCGGATACGCTCAGACAACCTTCGAACTGGGCAAATAAGGCTCGCACGTCATCATTCACCACCAAATCTCCCTGACCGTATAGAATGGAACCGGACTCCAGGGTAATGCTCTTCTCTTCCATGGAGTTCAAGAAGTCGGCAAGATTGGTGCTGTGGAAATTCAGCTGCGCATTACTATTCAGAGTCAGGATGAGCGGCGCACTGAGTTTTCCGGCGTCATAGATATCAAATAGAGCATCTTCGAGGAGAGTGAGGCTGTCTGTTGTAAGACATCCGTATGAGGTAGACTTTCCGGCAAGCAACGTCTCGCCACCGACCTTCAGCTGTGCATCACTCTTAATATCCAGCATCCCTGTAAATGAAGCTGCCGTAGCTTCCGTATCGGCATCACCTATACCATCACCCAGCACCAGCTTGCCGCTGCCGGTTACTGCCCCCAGGCTCAGATTCAGATTATCAGCCAGAGAGATTACGGCACTATCCGCCATGGTGGTGGTGCCGGTTACGCTGAGCTTCCCGGTACCGCTCAGGGTAACGCCCTCATTCAGCACTAAATCCGTCGTTTCCAGAGTTCCATACAGGGAAGAGTTGTCTGCAAGCGAAGTTTCGCCACCGACCGTCAGCTGTGCATCACTCTTAATATCCAGCATCCCGGTAAATGAAGCTGCCGTAGCTTCCGTATCGGCATCACCTGTACCATTACCCAGCACCAGCGTACCGCTGCCTGTTACTGCTCCCAGGCTCAGTTCCAGATTATCAGCCAGAGAGATTACGGCACTATCCGCCATGGTGGTGGTGCCGGTTACGCTGAGCTTCCCGGTACCGCTCAGGGTAACACCTTCGTTCAGCGCTAACTCCGTTGTTTCCAGAGAACCATACAGGAAAGAGTCGCCGGTCAGTGTGGTGGATTTGAATTCGGCAGAACTATTTGTTGCTATCTGCAATGCAGAGGCGAAAGATATGCTGCTGGTTATGGAAGAAGCCCCGCCTTCTTCATCATCCACACCCACTACCAGAGTACCGTTTTCACCGTTGACCATGGCCAGGTCCAAACCACGATAACCGGCCAGAGTCAACTTGGCATTCAGTTCATTATGATCCAAGTACGAGTTAAGAACCTCAAATTGAGCACTATTCAGACAAACATCCTGCTGAACGCTCAAATCACTATTCTCCTTTATTTGGATTTTGGCAGACGGGGCGATACTTGTCAGACCATCAAGCGATAGTGTTCCCTGAAAACGCAAAATTGAAACGGGGGCATCCGAGTTTTCACCCGTCTGAAGGGTGCTCACCGACCCATTCAGGGTAATTATTCTCCCTGAAATTTCGGCGTGCTCAACGAGCGTATCCAACACGATGTTCCCCAAACTAAAATCGGCCTCACCACCCGTGGAAGAAAGCTTCGCACCACTACCGAGAGTCAGCGAGCCGATAGCGGAAGACTCATACACGTTGAGTTCAGCACCCGATTTCAAAATAACGGCACCTGCCGCTGCTTCGACAGCTTCAGCTTTCACCACCACATCTTTATCAAGCGTCCATGAAACACCGGGGGACACTTTTACTGTTACATCTTCGTATCTTGCAGAGGTACTTTCTGTAAGATTTTCAGTGACCTCCTTATTACTCCCTGCTGACGCAGGAGCAGAAAAAACAAATGCTGCTCCAAGTGCAAGATTCGTAAGCAAGATTTTACGCAAACAAACAGGCAAAGTGAGTTTCATATCGAAAAAAACGCAAGTTAGGCTGAGTTGAAATACCTGCTCGGATTACAAGTCCTCACCTCTGTGTACTTATATCACACACGATGCTGATATGTCAACGTTTTTACCTTTCCTCGAGCTTATGAGCCAGCCGAATTTCTCATTTGGAAAGTTCCCCGCAGCTATGCCGAGGAGAACCTCATGCTCGTCATTCGGCATTCATAAATCGCCTTTTGTCCAACTGCCGGTGGATGCATAGAAACACCACAACATACTGATTGTAAACGCTTAGCACTTAACATATTTTAACATAACAGCAGTTAAGCATTTTTAACTAATTTACTCTCATCTCATCAGAGACGTCAAAAGAGCCTTTGTTGTTTCGCTCATCATTGTTTGCTAATGCTTTATGCGGCTTATAAGAGCCACACAAAGAACACAAAACAACAAACATGAAAACAAACAACAAGCACACATATTGTCCACCCGTCCTGAGCCGCAAGCTCGTCGGCATCAATGGCTCACGCTTCTACAACATACCGGGAGTCATCTACCCGGAGAGCGTGTTGAAAGCGAAACCCGGATACAACCCGCGCACAGGGGAAGCCTACCACACGCCGCCGGCATGGGGAATCGACACCGTGAAGGCGGCGGCCATCCTGCACTGCACCCCATCCGCAGCGCGATTGAGCCTGCACCAGCACCGCACGCGCTTCCAGGTGGTGCAGGAGGAAGGGAAACAGCAGCAAATCTACTGGAGCCGCAAACAAGTGGAGCAGCTGGCAAGCAAGCGCATACCCATCGCCACAGAGAGCGAGAAAGGGGAGTACATCAGCACCACGGCGGCGATGAAGCAGCTGGGGGTAACGCGCACCTCGATGCTGCGCTATGTGGAACGCGGGCTCTTGCATGGGGAAGCGCGGCGCATCCGCACCCGCTGCGGGTTGCGCAGCACGTTTCTGTATGCAAAAGAGGAAGTAGAGCGTCTGGCCGCCGCCCGGGAAGCCTGGAAAAACGGTGGAGACCCGATGCGCACGCTGGAGGAATTCCTGGACAGCCGCGCAGAGTCATGAGACGGGCTCAACGATACTTGGCAAACACCTGAGCAACAGATGCAGCATCCAATGAAGGCAACGCGGCCAAATCATCCCAGATACACTGGCGCACGCGGCGGGCCTCTGCGAGCGCGGCCTCCGCCGAGCCGGCGCCTTTATCCGCAAAATACCTGACGTACTGAACCTTGTTGCGACTCAGGCACAAGCGCCAGCCCTGGAAAGCTGTTTTTTCATACGTGTAGCGGGTGATATTTTTCATAAGTATCACTTATTACAACACCGCAAGTGCGCAAAAGTTGCGCAAATAATGTTGGGCATCACCCGGATTCGCTTGGGGGGAGGGGCGGCGGCAGGAAATCCAGAATATCCGGCAAGGGTGCCGCAGGGGCGGCGGCAGGCTGCTCTGCAGCTTTTTGCTCGGCCTGCAACACCGCCAGACGCGTATCCTCCGTCATGGCTTTGAACTTATCTGCCTGGGAGAATTCCCCGGATTCATCGCGAAAGACATAGGCCAGCCAGTCGCGTTTTTCCTCAATAGACAAGTGGCGTTTCTTTCTCATACGGTAAAGGACAGGAGCTGCGCCACCTTGTTCTCACCCCCGGGTGCGAGGGTATACTGCCCGGCCCCAAAGCAGTGTACCAAGGCTCGTTTTTCCATTTTGCGCAAGCAAAGGGTACAAGCGCAGGGCCGAATCACCAGTTGCTCGGCAATCTCATCGGCAGCGCGCAGCCCCGCCGCAAGCGCCAGCAACACCTTGATTTCCGTGGGCGATACATCCATGCTCCCCATACGGCGCAGTAAACAACAGGCAAAATCAACGGCTCTCATAAGCAAAAATCTGAGTTATTCACAATGTCAATAGTTTTATAATGGTCTGTGTGTCTTAGTTTTACATTATTTATTCACAAACTTATTCACATATTGTCAATATCTTGGCATGCGGTCATACTCTTACGCCAGAGGGCATAGAGCGGGTGCGCATCATTGGAGCGGCACTGCACCCCGTTGAAATGGGCAGCCTGAGGCAGCGCGATGCGGTGATATTCCTCTGTCAAGGCCTGGCGGGCGGTGGTGCTGCTGGTGAGCGGGATGCAGAGCTTGCAGGCCAGTCGGGTGGCCAGCGCTTCCACAAAAAGGGGCTCAAACAGGGTGGTATCCTCCACATCCGCAATGTAGAGCACGCGCACCGACGGCGCGGCGCAATAAATGCAGCGGCCGCGCAGGGTCCATCCGGGGCTGCTCACCTCCAGCACGCGCAGGCAATCCTGCGGGAGAGCATGGGCCAACAAGTGGGGCACAGGCTCGGTGGGTGGCTCACCGGAGGTGATGGTGGTGAGCACGGAGGCAAAACTCCAGCGGTTGGCGCAGAGCACCTCACGGCGTACGGGATGGTAATGCATATAGCACAGGCGCGAGGCGGGAGAAGCATTGGCATCGATGGCGGGGATGGGGGCTTCACCCAGTTTGGCGAGCGCCAGGTTGCAGATAGTCAGCGGGCTGACGGCAGGTTGTGGTTCTGTATTCATGGTGTAAAAGGCCGCAGGATTCAATGCGGCGCACCTACAATCATGCACAAAAAATGAGCTGCTGCAACGGGGCGAGGGGAGCGCGCATGTGCCACACCCCCTTGCCGTTGTGGTCACATCGAACCGGCACAACGGAGGACACCACATGCGGACAGCGCGAAAAAGTAGCGCCGGGAGCCGGGAGCGTGTAAGGTAGAAGGCATGGAAACGGACGCCCGAATCATCGCGATACGCTATTACGGCGGCTCAGAGCGCGAACTGCGGGAGGATATGGCCACCCTGGGGAGCAACCCCGCGGCCATCATCATCTACCTGCCGCAGCTGGTCGTGCTGATGAAGCCGGTACACAGCCGCAGACCCCACACCTGGGAACAACTGCACGACACACCGCCCGATGCAGATGCCTGGTACATCCACCTGATGGCGGGGAATCTGCGTCTGGCCCGCCAACTGGCCACCCGGCAGAAACCGCGGCGCTGGCTTTGTTTCCGGCGCGGGGCGCGCCATGCCCGCCCCCACATCATCCGCTGGGAGCGCTTTGTCTCCCCGCCCCAACCTACAACCAACACACATAGAAAGAATAAGAAATCATGGGATTCGTAAAGAAAATCATCGCCCCCGCCGCCCCGCAAAGTGCCGCCAACGTCTACACGCCACCCCCGGTGGTGGCCGATACGGCAGATAGCGACAGCGCCGCCGCATACGAGCAGAAATCCGCCCGCAAGAAAGGCTTGCTCTCTACCCTCCTGAGCAAGCAACACCAGCGCGAGGCAAGCACCGCCAACACCACATTGGGCTGATGCCCTGCCCCACACCTGCACCATGGAACCTCTTCTAGCCGATTACCATTCCCTGCGCTCCATCCGCGCCCCGTGGGAAAGCTGGTGGGACACCCTGCGGCACTATGTGCTACCCTCCCGCCTGCATGATGAACAAGCGGTACCCGATGCCCACAGCACCCCCACCCGCCTGGGTGATACCACCGCGGTGGAAGCCTGCCAGAAACTGGCCAGCGGGCACATGAGCTACATGACACCCAGCAATGAGCTGTGGTTCAAATGGAGCAGCCCCGATCCCGACGCCGGGGACGAGGCAGAATCCTGGTACAACCAATGCTCCGAAATCGCCAACCGAGAGCTGGCACTGAGCAACTTCTACACCGAATTGCACGAATGCTTTCTGGACCGCGTGGGACTGGGCACGGGCAGTTTGTTTTGCGGCAATACGCGCAGCGGGCGTCTGCTCTTCCGCCACATTCCCTGCGGGCAATTTGTGTGTGCCGCCAACGATGAGGGAAGTATCGATACCTACATGCGGGAATTCTGCTTCAGCCCACACCAGGCAGCAACACAATTTGGCCGCAGCAAACTGGGGCCGCGCGCACGCGCCCTGCTGCAAAACGGCACCAACCCGCACGAGGGCAACCTGCGCTTTCTGCATGTGGTGCGCCCGCGAGAGCAACGCAACCGCCGCCACCCATCAGCCCGCCACATGCCCTGGGAGAGCATCTACTACTCGCTGGATGATCACCGCGTGGTAGAGGAAAGCGGCTACCGCGAAATGCCCTATATGGTCACCCGCTTTCTGAAATGGGGCGAGGGCCCCTACGGCCTGGCCCCCGCGCGCCTGGTGTACCCCGACATCCGCCAGGCGCAATTCCTCAACCGCATCCTGGATATGCTGGGCGAGGTAGCGGCCTTCCCCCGCATCCTGGAGCTGGCCAACCAATCCGGCGAGGTGGATTTGCGCGCCGGCGGTCGCACCCTCATCAACCCGGAAAGCGCCAGTCTGGGCTTCCCGCGCGAATGGGCCACCCAGGGGCGCTATGACATTGGTATGGACCGCCTGAAACAGAAGCAGGATGCCATCAACCGTGCCTTCTTCATCCCCATGCTGGAGCTCTGGAGCGAGCGCAAGCAGCAGATGACGGCCTCCGAGGTGTATGCCCGCGAAAACGAGCGCGTGATGCTCTTCTCGCCCTCATTCACCCTCTTTGCGAGCGATTTCAAGCCGCTGATGGAGCGCATTTTTGCCCAGTTGATGCGCATGGGGTGCTTCCCGAAGCCCCCGGCCTCCGTGGTGCATACCGACCGGCACGGCGAGGGCATCATCCACGAGCCGCATGTGGTCTACCAGGGCCGCATTGCCATGATTTTGCGCCGCATCCAGGCAGAGGGCATCAGCCACACGCTGGAGCGCCTGCAAAGCCTGGCCGGTCTGGCCCCCGATGTGGTAGACCACGTGGATTTGGACCGCACCTTCCGCCTGGCCGCGCGCCTGGATGGGGTGCCAGAGAAGATTTTGCGCACAGAGCAAGCCGTGAAACGCCTGCGCCGCAAGCGTGAAACCGAGGCCACTGCCCCGGCAGAGCAGCAGCAGGAGATACCCCCTGCCGCCAACCCGATGATGATGCCATGACCACCCCCGCACCCCCGATGGCCGATAAAGCACGCCGCGACCGCGAGCGTTTGCTCGCTGTGCTGGGCACCCCGGAAGGCGAGCTCGTGCTGACCACGCTGGAGCATCGCTTCGAGACGGATTTACCCGTATTCCAAGGCAAAGCCGGGTCCTATGACCCGCTGGATGCCATGCGCCGCGATGCACACCGAGAAGTTTTTCTGCTCATCCGGCACCAGTTGTGCCTGGCCAGGCAGGAAGCCAAACACACACAAACACACCATGAATAACGAACAAGAACAAACACCCGATACAGATGCGGCCCCTCTGCCCCCTGTGGCGCTTCCCGGCCTGCCCGCAGCCCCGGAAATGCCCGCAGAGCAGCCCCGCCCCATCATGACCGATGCCGGCGATTTCTCCCCCAATTGGTACGAGCAATTCGCCGACTTGCAGCCCTATGCCACCACCCTCGCCAAGTTCAAGCGCCCCGAGGCCCTGGCCAAAAGCTACGCCAACCTGGAGCGTCTGAAGGGCTATCCCGATGTGGCGGATGCCCGCCGCATGGCCGCTTTCCGCGAGGCGGTGGGCCTGCCCGCCACGGCAGAGGAATACAGCCTGCTCCGCCCCGAGGATACCCCCGATGAAGCCTGGGATGATGGCCTGGCCACGGCTCTGGCCCAGGTGGCGTATGAATACGGCATCCCCTCCCGCGCCATGGAGGCGCTGACGCAGCGCTACGCCGGGGAAAGCCGCCAGATGCTGGAGGCCTGCCGCGCAGCAGAGCAACAAGCCATGCAGCAGGCAGATGCCGAGCTGCAGGCCGATTGGGGGCGCCGCTACGAGGACAACATGCGCACCATCGGCGATTTCATGACCCACCTGGGCAGCCAATGTGGGGTAAATGTGCAAGAGCTGGTGGAAAATCCCGCCCTGCGTGCCAACGCAGATTTTGCGCGTTTGATGCTTGCCGCAGCCAACATGCTGCAGGAGGCTCCCCTCCATACAGGCTCCCCCGCCGATGATAAAAACGAGGCGCACCGCATTGCTCATGACCCCGCCCACCCCCTGCACGAGGCCTACATGCGCACCAACCACCCCCAACACCGCTACGCCAACGAGCAGTATGACCGACTCGCTTTCGGCAAACAGCTCTGAGGCCGTTTGACCGGTCGGAAAAGCACCAAGGCAGTGAGATCACACCGGAACTCACTGCCTTGGTCTTGTTATGGTACAAATGTGCGGCAAACCATCAGCGGCGTCGGCCTCCACCACCGGAGGGGCGGCTCATGCCGGAGGGGCGAGAACCACCGGAAGGACGGCTCATGCTGGGGCGGCTCACATTGTGGCTCGGCCGGTTCATTTTGCCGGAATTGGGGCGGCTTACATTGTGGCTCGGCCGGTTCATTTTGCCGGAATTGGGGCGGCTCACGTTGTGACTCGGCCGGTTCATTTTGCCGGAATTGGGGCGGCTCACATTGTGGCTCGGCCGGCTCACGCTGCCGGAATTGGGGCGGCTCACATTGTGGCTCGGACGGTTCATGTTACCGGGGGTGGGCCGGTTCACGTTGTGACCCGGGCGGTTCATGTTGCCATGGTTGGGGCCCGCCTGCGGACGTGCTGCATGGTGATTGTTATTCGGGCGGTGCATGCTACCCACATGGGGGTTGCGGCTGGGTGCGCCATGGTGCCCGTGCGGAGGCTGGGGATGAGACTTAAACACATGCGCCGGATTGCGGTGGATGGGTGCATTCATGCCACCGTGAGGGCGCACACCCGGAGCATGCCCGTGCGGATAGCGGGGCGGAGCGGCCACGTGGTGGCAATGGGGCGGGTAGTGCCAGTGACCATGGTACCAGGGCGCGGGAGCCCAACGCGGAACAAAGCACAGAGCCGTGAGGGCCGCCACCGTGAAGATGGCTACACCGGCTTCCGTATAACCATACACCGGCCGTCCGTAGGAATAACCGAAAATGGGGAAACCATTGGCATCATAGCTGGCATTCGTCCATGCCACGCTCGTGCTGTACCCATTCGTGGATACGCTATAGGTACCATACGGGGCATAATGCCCATCGGGCGTCACCACGCAGGAACTGAATAACATAGCAGAAACCAGAATGGCTGCTACGGATATGTGTTTCATTTTCATAATACTTGAAAGATAAGACGTGTATTGGAGAGAAACTTCGGCCTTCTTGTGCGGCCTACACTCTATCAGGCGCACATCGATATGCTTTTTATTTAAAAAAAGAAAAGATTTTTTGTTTTCTAACTTTCTAACCAGGAGAAATAATCCACGCACTCACGTGGGGAGAGCTCGAACTTGCGGGCAAAGAGGCAACCGGAGCCGCGCAAGCGCGCCCAATCGTCGCGTTGCAAGAGGCGGGGGGAATCCGCATGAACGGCGGGCCAGCAGATGTAGCGAGAGGGGTTGCCCGTGGTCGCGCCAGCATAGCCGGCACGCGCCACGCAGGTTTGCACATAATGCTCATCGCTGCAAAAGGAATTGCGGAAGAAATGGCGCATGAACGGGTGGCGGCGGTCTTCTGCGCATACGGCGCGCACACAATCCCCTGTGAGCGACCACCACTGCGAACCACCGTAATAGGGCCCGAAAAGGTGGTATCCCGGGCGCTTGAGCCCCAGGCGCAGCCAGGCATTGGTATAGCGCCAGAAAAACTTGTGCGCGGGGTCATACTTGCAGACCATACAGCGGGGGTACCACACCTGCATGCGGTAAATTCCCCCCCGGCCATGCCAGCGCTCATCTGCCGGCAGGGGTATACACTCCATCAGCTGCTTGCCTTCTGCCGCTGCGGCGGCAAGCACCTTTTCCATCTCGCGGCGGGGCATGGCCGGCAAGCATTGGCCGCTGAGCAAATGCACATAGCGATAGTCCCGACCTGTGGCTACGGCCGCACGCATGAGCAACAACATGGCCTGCACCATCTCCCAGCCTCCCCAGCGTACGGCCACGGTACGCTCCAGGACATGGATGCGCTCCCCACCCTGCACAGCATCACGAATGGAGCTGGCTGCATCGATGTGGATGAACACATCATGCCCGCCATCGGCCAGATACCGGGCCAGTGCATTCACCTGCACCGGGTTGGCATGGCATAGTATCAGGTAGGCATCCATCGTGGGTAGCGTCTCGGCAGCCTTCGCTGCGTTATCCGTTAATTATCCGGGAACATATCCCGCAAATCGTTGAATCGAAGAGAGGGCGGTGTGTCCAAATCATCCTGCGCCGCATTGGCATTCTGGCGGCGGCGGGCTGCCTCCGGGGAATAGATGCCGGGAGCTTCGGGGGTGTTGCCATCCTCCGGGAACATGCTGCGCACGCGCGACAGCCCATCATGCTGCTCCTGAGCAGGCGCATGGCGGGGCATCAGCTCGCCCTGGCGCAGCGGGGCATTGCCACCACCCAGCGGCAGCGCACTCTGCCACACCGGCGGCTCCGGCCGGGGGACAAAAGAAGCTTCTTCTGCGGGGGCTGCCGGTTCAAAAGCCGGTTCCGGGGACTCAAAGGAAGGCTGGGGGGAGAAGGTGGGCTCAGGCTCAAATCGCTCCTCAGCTTGCGGCGCGGTGTAAGGAGCCGGGGGAACCATCTCCGGTTCTTCTTCATACAACACGTCGGCGTCCTCCACCTCATCCTCGGCAGGTTCCTCTGCCACAACAGCGGGGGCTTCCTCTTCCTCCGGCAGTTCCGCGCGAGCGGGTTCCGGCGGGTTGAGCAGGTATTCGCGGAATTCCGCCGCATCGATGGAGGCTATCAGCGTCACGCGTATCTCATCTCCCAGGTGCGGTTTCACCGTGGTGCCAAAGAAAATATCCACTTCTTCATCGGCCAGAGCTTCACGCACAGTCTCCACCGCCTTGCGAATTTCCGTGAGCGACATCGAATCCCCGCCCGCCACATGCACAATCACCGTGCGGGCAAAGCGAATGGCCCCGTGATACGACACCAGCGGCGATTCCACCGCCGCGCGGGCAGCATCCTCTGCGCGGTTGGGGCCATAGCCATGGCCGGAGCCGAACAAACAGCGGGAATCGTTGTTGTGCAGGGCGGTCGCCAGCTCATCCAGCCCCAGGTTGATGAGCCCGGGAGAGGAAGCCAGCATGGGCACGGAGGCTGCGGCTTTGGCCAGCAGGCGGTCCACTTCCTCAAACACGGCGCGGGCACCGGAGCGGCTGTGGAACAGCTCCTCCATGTAATCATTTTCAAAGCAATAAACGATGTCGGACAAGCGGGCGACCTCCTCCAGGGCGCGGTCTGCCTGCTCGCGGCGGCGGTGCCCCTCAAAGGCAAACGGCATCAACACCACAGAGACCAGAAACATGCCGGCCTCGCGTGCCATGTCGGCCAGCACCGGTGCCGCTCCCGACCCCGTGCCGCCGCCCAGCCCCGCCACCAACACCAGCAAGCGCGTCCCCTTCAGGAACTCGCGTATCGCCTCCGCACTTTCCTGCGCCGCCATGCGCCCCACCTCGGGATCGCCGCCGGAGCCCAGGCCGCGGTTCATACCGGAGCCCAGTTGCAGGAAATGCACATTGCCGCAGGCGCGGCCCACGCGCTCATCCAGCGACATGGTGCACAGGCGCACGTTGTCTGCGCTGGAGGAGCCAAAACATTGCAGGATATTGGCACCGGCCCCGCCGATACCGACGATGGCGATGCCCTCTTCCTTCTTGCCGATAGTCTGATAGGGTAGCATGAGTGGGGTGTAAGCTGGAGGGGAGGGGAGATTACTTGCGGCCGAAGATGTTCAGGGCATTCAGGATGCGGCGCAGGATATTGGGATTGCTCTGGCGCAGCAAGTCATCATCATAACGCTGTGCGTAGCGGATGAGGCCGATAGCCGTGCAATAGCGCGGGTCTGCCAGGTAGGAATGCGGCTGCCCGGGCTCCTGCGGGGCCGGCTGGTGCACCGGCATGTTGAAAATGTACTGCGCCAGCCCATCAAGCCCGCGCATCAGGCTGGTGCCACCGGAGAAATAGATATTCATGCCGTGCTGGCGCAGCGCCTCCTCGGGGATGCGGTCGCGCACGCGCAGCAAGATATCCGCCAGACGGTCGCGGATGATGCGGTTGAGCTCACCACGGGGGATAGAAACATCGTGCATGCCCAGCTCGCTCTTGTACTGCGCCAGCGAGCGGTCCTTCACATCGCCAAAGGCGTTGCCTTCTGTGCATTTCAGCTTCTCTGCCGCTTTTTTGGACACGCGCTGCCCGGTGAGCTTCACGATATCCTGGTTGATGGTGTCGCCACCGGCCGGTATGCAGCCCGAAGCCACAATATCCCCACCCTGGTAGCAGATGAAATCCGAGGTCCCGCCGCCGATATCCACCAGCAATGCACCGGCTTCCTTCTGCTGGCGCGTCAGCACCATCTGGGCTGTAGCCAGCGGCGCAAACACCAAATCCTGTACCTCCAGCGGCACTTTGCGCACACACATCAGCGAGTTCTGAATGCGCGTGCGGATGCCATGCATCACGTGGCAGTTCACATCCAGCGTGCGCCCGCTCAACCCGGCGGGGTGGCGGTTGGCATCGCGCCCATCCACGGTGAAATTGCCCAGCTCGCTGTTCACCATGAAGCGGTCTTCCGTAATCTCCATGTTCTCCGCCTTTTCGCGGGCAAACTCCACGTGCTCATCCTCGATGACGTCCTCATCATCCGGCAGACGGTACGAACCCATGTTGTTCTCACCATAGATGTGCTCACCTGTCACAGACAAGTACACATTCAGAATATCCACATCAGCATGATCCTGGGCTATCTGCCAGGCATCGCATACACACTGCTGGGCCATGCTCGGCTCCGATATCTCACCCTTGCGCACACCGGCACTGGGTACCTCCCCGATGCCGATGATGGCCGCTGTTGCATCGGGCCGCACCTCACCCACGACCATGCATGTCTTGGTGGTGCCTATTTCCAGCCCTACGAGAATTTTTGATTGTGCCATGATGCAATAAAAAAGTTCAGTTTTCCGTAATGTTTCTCATTGTAGCAGATTTACGCGCGCGTAGCGCGTCAAATGCGCGTCATATTTTCATTGCTGCGCGGCGGCGCACTGCTGAGCCGTGGGCATGATACCCGGCATCAGGGTAACACTTTCTTCATCATACTCTTCCGATGGCACAAACAGGAATCCGGGCTCGGCATTGCGCACCGTGAAAGAGGTCGCCTTGAACACAGGCAGAATTTGGTCCGTGCTGGGGTCATAAGCCTCTTCCCCCGTGTAGGCCCCCTTCACCATGTACTCCGTATTCTGGTCCCTGCCAAAGGTAGCACCCTCCACCGGCGGCTCATAGCCACGATCCGGGTTGCGCACCACACTCTCATCCATAATCACCAGGCGTGCCGTGCGCCAGCTCTTGCCCGGCTCGCGCAAATACCCCCAAAAACGCGTCAACGGCACATAATAGCGGCGCCCCACATAAAAATCACCCCGCGGCTCCGCCGCAATCTCCGCCTCGCGCTGCTGCAAAGCTTCACAATCCGTACGCAACGTATTACATTGGGTCAGCACCAGGCACCCAGCCACCATCATCATCCATTTCTTTACCATGTCTGTTCATTTTCTACCCCATTCCGCGCCAAAAAGCAAGTGCAATACTCCCCTTCCCCCCAATTCCCTGCCCCGTCAGGGGCAAATTCCCTTTTGGCGCAGCCAAAAAATTACCTCTGCCGCAGGCAGAAATTCCCTATCCCGTCAGGGATAAATTACCTTTGATTACCTCTGATTACCTCCCCTTTCCCCCTCGGCGCGCAGCGCCTACCTCCTGTTGCCCCAATGACTCCGGCCGCGCTTTCTGCCACCCACTCCGCTGCGCTCCGGGGTTCCGGTTCCTTTGGTATGACAACCCGGAGTTCCGTCACTGTGTGACTTCACTCCGGGCTACTGTCTGCCGCCCGTTGCACGGGCTCAAAG
>JAFYUJ010000106.1 GCA_017558555.1 Akkermansia sp. | reverse complement strand
TTGTCCATTATAGCACAAATGCTCTATAACCTCAAGAAAACTAGATTTTTACGATAATCCGCTCAATGTAAATTTAAAGCGAATTCCCGGGAGCTTAAATCGCCATCTTGTATGACACTACTCAAATGCGTTTGCCCTGTGCGATTTAGCCTTACACCAAGGTGCGTTCGACCATGGCGTAGGCATTGTGATTGTGGATGGACTCAAAGTTTTCGGCTTCCACCCGATACCAGCTGAACGCATTGTATTTCTCCGTTGCCACGGCGATGTTGCGCACCAGGTCTTCAACAAAAACAGGATTTTCGTATGCGTGGTCTGTCACATACTTTTCATCCGGGCGCTTCAGGATGCTGTATACCTGGCAGCTGGCGCAGCCTTCAATGAGGTCAATCAAATCCTCAATCCACACGGCCGCTCCGGAAAAACGCACTGAGTAGGTGACGATGCCGCGTTGGTTGTGTGCCCCGTGGGTGCTCATCGCTTTGGAGCAGGGGCAAAGGGTGGTCACCGGCACTTTGACAGTGAGGGTGAAAGTGCCGCCTTTGTCTCGCTCTGTGTCGATAACGAAGCGCACTTCGTAGTCCATCATCCCTTCCATCCCGGAAACAGGGGCTTTTTTGAGACGGAAGAAGGGGAAATCAATCTCCACGCGGGCGCGCTGTGCGGGCAATTTGCGCAGAAGTTGGTTGGGCAGGCGCACGGCAGAATGCACATCCAGGTAGCGGCGGTGCTCATGCAGAGCCTCCACAAAGCGGCTCATGTGCGTGCCTTTGTATTCCTCCGGCAAATCCACCATGAGGGCCAGTGTCGCAACGGTGGATTGGGTGCGTTGCTCTTTGTCGCTCACGATAATAGGATAGCGCACATCGCGCACACCCACGCGGTCGATGGAAATCTGGCGGGTGTCTTTTTCGTTTTGCGTATCTTTGAGCTCTTTCATGCCGGGGCAGATATAGAAGTGAGCGGCCGTGGCCGGAGAAAACAGAGGGAGCTTGCAGGCCGATGGCATACAAGCTCCTTTTGATCAACGACAATTCGCCGTCGAGAACTCCTCCTTATGGGGAATCATCAGGGGAGCAGGTTCACGGCACGGGCGCGGCGGATTTCGCGCGTGATCTTGCGGTGCATCTTGGCGGAAACGCCAGTTACACGGCGGGGCAGGATCTTACCCGTTTCAGACGTGAACTTGGAAAGGAACTCGGGGTTGCACATATCCACAGCACCGGCGGGGATGTCAATGCGACGACGGGGCATTGTCTTGTTGCAGGTGCGGAAACGAATACGACGCTCAACGCTCTTGAATTCAGTAATCATAGTTGTGAGTCTGTTTATCTGGTGAGTTTAGCGCATTTCGCGGTGCAGGGTGCGACGCTTGAGGTAGGGGTTGAACTTCACCTTCTCAAGACGGCCGGGGGTGCGCTGGCTCTTCTTGTTGCGGGTTGTCACGTAGCGGGAGGGAGTTTTACCTTCCGCCTTGGCTTCGGTGCATTCCAGAATGATGATGTCTCTAGGCATAATTGCGTTAATGTTGTCTTGCGGGCGCCTATTCTACACTATTCTTCGCTATCGTCAAGCGAAATCGCATTTTCTATGTCATTTTGTAGACCGCCAAATCCGACATGGTCGGAATTTTTGGCGCGATAGTTGGCATAGGAGCCATATTTTTTCTCGTATTCCTCCTGGCATTTTACCGTCAGGCGGCAGAAGGGGCGCACGCGCAGGCGGCCCTTGGGGATGGGGTCGAGGGAGATTTCGCAGATGCCGTAGGTACCGCGGTTGATGCGTTCCAGAGCGGCGTCAATTTCAAAGAGCTGGTCGCGGTCTTTGTTCAGCAGGCTGATGGTGAGCTCGCGCATTTCAGCTTCGCTGCCGGCATCGCCGATGTGCTGGCCGGATGAGGAGGAAACGTTGGAGTCGCCGCTGCGCAGGTGGTCGCGGGTTACATTGTTCATATTGGGTTCCAGCGTGGCGCGAAGGTCAAGCAGGGCTTTCTTCTGTTCTTCAAGGAAGGCCGGCCATTCCGGGTCTGCCTGAAGCTTGGCGCGCGTTTCTTTGAATTTGGCGAGGCGTGCCTTTTCCTCTGCGGTCATCACTTCTTTCTTGGGTTTGGGCGCTTCTGCTTTCACAAGGGCTGCAGCCTTCCTGGGGGCGGCAGGTTTGTCTGTATCTTTTTTTACTGCTGCCTTGGGCTTGGCTGTCTTCTTGGTTGGGGTCTCGGCTTTAGCAGGGCTCTTGGCAGGAGCTTTGGTGCTGGTCTTCTTAGTTGTTGCCATAATGCTTGGGTTGAGTCGGTGTTAAAGGCGCTTCGGGGCGTGTCGCACCCATTGCATGAAAATGTTTGTCTGCTACTATCACAAGAGACATGAGAATTCAAGTAAAAACTGCCTTTTTTTGCGTTATGTGTGACATTCGGATTTTTCTTCAGAAAAAAATGCGCAGGGAAGATGGTTTCTCATTGCTGCGGGGAGATGCTTGTGATAGATTGTCGCGAATAGGACTATGCTCAAGCAACGCTTTACAGGTGTGTTGATGCCGCTTTTTTCCTTGCGGCGTGAAAGTGATGGTGGTATTGGCGATTTGACTGCGCTGGAGCAGTGGATTGACTGGGCAGCGAATCACGGGGTGGGCTTTTTGCAGTTGCTGCCGGTTAATGCGCTGGGGGAGGATGATGCTCCATCTCCGTATTCGGCCATCAGCTCAGTGGCGTTGGAGCCGCTTTATCTCTCATTGGAGCGTGTGCCGGGGATGCCGCTGCCTTTGCCTCCCTATCAGGAGGATTTGCCCCCGCTGCAGATCCCCGGGGGTAGGGATTTGGTGGATTACGCACGCGTGCGCACGTACAAGAGATATTGGTTGGAACAGGCATGGAGCCGTTTTGCATCGGAACCGACCCTCGAGAATGAACGTGCGGAGTTCGATGCCTGGGTGCAACAAGTGGGCCGTTGGCTGGATGATTATGCATCATTCCGCGTGCTCAGTATTGCTTTTGGCTCTACGGCGTGGTGGCAATGGCCGGTGCAGGATGCGGATTTTGCGCGGCGAATAGCATGCGAAAGTGAGCAAGCCCGGCAGCAGAAGCGATACCAGCAGTGGTTGCAATGGCTGTGTGCCCGTGAGTGGGCTTTGGTGCGCGCGCATGCGGATGCCCGAGGCGTGATGCTGATGGGGGATGTGCCGATTGGAATTTCGGTGGCTAGTTCGGACGTGTTCTTTGAGCGCCGGCTTTTTGATATGAACTGGAGCGGAGGAGCTCCGGCAGAAGGTAATTTTGCAGAAGATCCTTTTACGGCTAAATGGGGGCAGAATTGGGGAATTCCTCTTTATCGCTGGGATGTGATGGAGGATGACGGCTTTGCCTGGTGGAATCGTCGTATTCGCAAATTGGCGGAAATTTTTGGCATGTACCGCATCGATCATGTGCTGGGATTTTATCGCATTTATGCCTTCCCGTGGATGCCGGAACGCAACCCCGAGTTTCTGAATCTGACGCCGGATGAGGCGGCTGCGCGTTGTGGCGGGCGGCGGCCGGGGTTCCGTCCGCGGCCCGATTGGGAGTCAGCGGATCGGCGCGCGAATCTGATGCAGGGAGACCGCTTGCTGAGCCGGTTGCTGCAGGCTGCCCCCGGTTTGCGTGTGGTGGGCGAGGATTTGGGCTGCGTGCCGGATTATGTACGCCCTGATTTGTCTCGACTGCGTATTGCCGGGTTCAAGATTCCGCATTGGGAAATTGATGAACATCAGCGCATTATCAAGGGCTCTACCTACAATCCTTGCTCGTTTGCCACCTATGCCACGCATGATTTTCCGCCCCTGTGCAATGATTGGAATGAGTGGTATGGCTATGTGCATGCTGCACGTGAGGCGATGCAGGATGTGACGAAGAACGGGGAAGAGCTGCGCAGCGCTATTCGCTCCGGCAAAGATTGCGAGCGCGTGTTGGCGTGGTTGGGGGATTATGCGGATTTACCCCGGGATGAGGCAGTGCAGCCGTGGAATCCTCATCTCAAAGATGCTGTGTACAAAGCGTTGTTTTCCTGCCGTTCCATTTATGCTGCATTGATGTGGACTGAATTGTTTGATGTGCCGGTGCGCTTGAATACTCCCGGCACAGAGGGTGGTTGCAACTGGCGCCCGCGCATGCCGTTCACGGCAGAGCAGGCGGCTGCTCTGCCGCAAAGTGAGTGGATACGGGTGCTTTCTGCATCCTGCGGGCGAAGCTGATTTCGCCGAATGCTCAAAAAGCCCCCTCGGGATAACCGGAGGGGGCTTTTGAGTTTCAGGAAGGTGGGTGTATCAGGCATCCATGGCATCCGGATTGTCCAGCAGCCCGGATTTTTCCAGATAGTAGTCATAGCCACCGGCATAGGGGGTGACGGTGCCGTTGCAGATGTGCAGTGTCTTTTCTGCCAGGGAGCGGATGAAGTGCACATCGTGCGAGATGAAGACGAGCGTGCCTTCGTAGTGCTTCAGTGCCTGGGAAAGTGCTTCCACGCTCATCAGGTCCAGGTGGGTGGTCGGTTCGTCCATCAACAGCAGATTCGGCGGATTCACCAGGAATTTGACCAGACTCAGACGCGATTTTTCACCGCCGCTCAGCACTTCAACGCGCTTTTCGCAGTCTAATTTGCGGAACATGAAGGAGCCCAACACGGCGCGTGCCTCTTCTTCGCGCAGTTCCGGGTCGGCGTTCATGATTTCTTCCAGTACGGTGAAGTTAGGTGTCAGGTTCTCTGAGCGCATCTGAGAGAAATAGCCGATGCGTGTGGTGGTGCCCAGTACTCGCTGTCCTTCGTCGATGGGAACAACCCCGGCCAGAATCTTGAGCAGGGTGGATTTGCCGGCTCCATTCGGCCCTACCAGCACGATGCGGTCGCCTCGCTCGATGAGCAGGTCCAAATTCTTGTAAATGCGCTTTTCTCCGTAGCTTTGGCCCACTTTCTCCAGCTCCAGCACGCGCTGCATGCTGCGCGGTGGCTGCGGGAAGATAAACTTGAACATACGGCGAGCCTGGCGGGGCTTTTCGATGCGTCGCATCTTCTCCAGCTGTTTCACGCGGCTTTGCACCTGGGCTGCCTTGGAAGCTACGGAGCGGAAACGGTCGATGAAGGATTCGATGTGGGCGATTTCTCGCTGCTGGTTGCGCCAGGCTGCCAGCAGGATTTCATAGCGCTGTTCTTTGAGCTCCAGGAAACGGGTATAGTTGCCGGTGTAGCGTACCAGTTCGCCGTTCTCAATATCGTACACGGTCTCCACCAGTTCGTCCATAAAGTCGCGGTCGTGCGAAATCATGAAAATAGCTCCCGGATAGTTCATCAGGTAGCGGCGCAACCACAGCAAGCTCATCAGGTCCAGGTGGTTGGTCGGTTCGTCCAGCATCAGCAAATCCGGTTCTGCTACCAGCAGCTGTGCCAGGTGAGCACGCATGACCCAGCCACCACTCATCTCGCGGGCAGGGCGGTTGAAGTCTTCATCCTTGAAGGCAAGACCCTTCAAAATGCGCTTGGCTTTGGGTTCCAACTGGTAGCCATTGTGCGATATGAAGGTGTCCATGGCGTGGGCATACTTATCGCTGGTGTTGTCACCTTTCGCTTCGCATTCGCGCAGGGTGCGGATGGCGTCGCCCATTTCCGGGGTGATGCTGGTAGCAATCTCCAGCACGGTGCGGTCGCTGGGGTCGCCCGCTTCCTGCGGCAGATAGCCCACCACGCCGTATTCATCCATGATGATTTGGCCTTCATCAGGGCTGTCTTGCCCCAGAATCATGCGGAATAAAGTGGATTTGCCGGCTCCGTTGGGCCCTACCAGCGCAATGCGCTCGCCCCAGTTCACGATGAGCTCGGTCTCGTAAAACAGGGTGCGCCCGGCGTGTGCTTTGGTCAGTTTCTTGATGGTGAGCATGCGCGGGCAGTATACACCATTTTCTTCAAAAGGCAATGGAAAATGTGTTTGCTCTTCTACATCTTGTCCTCTTCAAGTAAAAAAATGACAAAATAATTAAATTTGATAATTCGGGGGTTGACCTTGACGTAATCTATGATAATATGTTCTCACGTATGCACGGCGACCTAGAAAAATTCGTAAAAGCAGGTAAAATTCCTGCAGATTTCGCAGCACGACTTGATAAGTTTTCCCCGGGGCAGTATGTGATACACCCTGAGTGGGGCGTTGGCAAGGTAGAGGCCTGGTCTCTTCCTAAGCAAAAGGTTAAGATTCATTTTGAGAAGAATCCCTCCTATGTCATGGGCTTGAAGTTGGCTTTCAATCAGCTGACTCCCGTTCCCCAGGGACACTTCCTGATTGCATGTTATGATGACCCTGCCGGCTGCCGTGAAAAGGCTGAAGGCAAGGATACGGTACTTGATTTCATCGCCTATGTGTTGGAGAATAACCTCTCTCTTCGCGAAGGTGTGAACGAAGTGCTCGAAATGCAGCCCGAAGATTTGGAGAAGTTCCTCAGCGGCCGTATTATTCCCGAAGAGAACTGGAAGAATTGGTGGGAAAAGACACGTTTGGCCATGCGCGAGACGCCCCGCTTCCGCCTGCCCACGAAGCGTGGTGAAGCTATCACCACCCGCAATGCTTCTTCTGCAGCAGAGGCTCTGTTGCTGGACTACGAGGCTGCGAACACGCTGGAGTCCTGCGTGCGCATCCTTGATTTGGCTCACATGGAAGCGCTGCAGGGTGAGTTTGATATCGTGGCTTCCCTCATCTCCAACATGGAGGATGATATTGAAAAGGGCCACACAGAGCCGCAGCACGTGCTCGAGCTCATCATCATCCGTGATGAAATCATGGAAATCGTGGGCACCGATGCTGCTGCGCGCGAGAAGCTGACCGCCGCTCTCGATGCCAAGGGGGTGAAGCAGTTTATGACCTTGGCTGATAAGTTGCAGACCATCACCTCTGAGAAGCTTGTGACCTACATTGGCGAGCTTGCTCCCACGCGCCAGCGTAAGGTATATGAGGCTCTGTGCGAGGCTTATCCCGAGACATGGCAGGCTTATGCCACCAACATTTTCTTGTTCGGTGGTGCCAAGGTGACAGCTCCGGCAGCTGATTTCATCATTGCCAAGGGCGGCAAGGAGCAGCTCTTTGCTGATATCATCAACGGTATTTCCCGCCAGATTCTCAGCCCCGAGGTGCTTATCTGGATTTGCCGCGAGCGCAACGGTTTGGCCAAGGAAGTGGTGGATCGCACCAAGATGGCTCTTGGTAGCGCTATCATCACTGCTATCGAACGCGACAGCGCCGATGGCGGCCCCAACCGCGCTCTGCGTCTCCGCAACCTGCTGGTGGATGACAAGGATTTGGCTCCCGACTTGGTGACCGGTATTTCCGAGCTGGAAGCTCGTCCTTTTGCCAAGTCTCTGTATGATTCCTCCGTGTTGCCGGATTTGGATCGCAATCTCTTGCTTGCCAACATGATGAAGGTACACCCCTCCTTGCAGGAAATCGTGCTTTCCCGCACGCAGGTCAAGGAAAAGCAGAGCATGTTTGTGTCTCTTCGTTCCTTCGCTGCCCGCAAGGCTGAGTATGAGGATATCATCAACGTGCGCATTCCCAAGAACAAGCATGACCTCGAAATCACCCGCGCCGAAGGTGACCTTCGCGAAAATGGTGGTTATCAGGATGCCAAGGCTACTCGCCAGGTGTTGCTGCGCCGCTCCGAAGAGCTTTCCCGCTTGCTCGCTCAGGCTGAGCCCACCGATTTCCGCAACGTCTCTTGCGAGGAAACCGGCATGGGTACGCAGGTCACCTTCGTGACCGACAAGGGTGAAGAAGTGGTATACACCATCCTGGGTGCCTGGGATTCCATCCCCGAGGAACACGTCATCTCCTACAGCTCCCGTCTGGGTTCCAAGCTTCTGGGCTACAAGGTGGGTGATAGCCTCCGCCTGCCCGTGACCATGGGTGGCGAGCAGGTCAAGATGACCATCAAGTCCATCAAGCCCGCTCCCAAGGAGCTCATCTACTCCGACAACGAAATCCCCTCCTGATTTTCAAGGTAGAAACAATTGTTTTCAATACCGCTTGGCTTCACCGCCAGGCGGTGTTTTTTTGTGCAAGCTTTGAAGTGTTTTGCCTGCTTTATGCGCTATTGACTCTGCTTTACAGGTATTGGCTGAGCAACTCTTTGAGTTGCTGGCGGGCGCGAAAAATGAGGCTTTTGGTTGCGGAAACGCTCGTATCCAGGATTTGGGCGATGTCTTCGTAGCTCATGTCCTGGAAGCGGCGCAGCTGGATAGCCATGCGGGCTTTTTCCGGCAGGGATGCAATGGCCTTATTGACCTGCTCGCCGAGCTCGCGTTGCAGCAGCGCATCATGCGGAGAGATGGCGTTCTCTTTGTCCTGAAGCAGGGCGGGGGCGTGTCCTTCGTATTCGTTAAGCGAGACCGAGTGCTTTCGCTGTCGACGGCGGCTTTCATTGTAGACCAAGTGCTTCACAATCGTGAACAACCAGGTGGAAAATTGAGCCTCCGGTTCGTAGGTGTCTGCCGCTTTCCACACGCGGATGAAGGCGCGCTGCGTTATGTCCTCTGCATCGGCGGTATTGCCCAGCATGCGGTAAGCAAAAGCAAACACAGCTTGCTGGTGGCGCTCTATCAGTTCGCGCATGGCTTGCTCGCTCTTATCACGGCGCAGCAGGAGCATCAGCTCTTTGTCTCGAGAGTCATCGCTGTTCTGCACACCATCTTGCATACCTTACCAATAAACCCCGGAAACAATAAGCTGTTGCAACAAAAAATCAGTTTGGTGTCGCAGGTTACGTTTTGCTCTCGCCCTGAGAGCGGATAAACTCTACCTCTTTGCGCAGTAGTGAGCCCACGCGGTGCTTGGCCAGATACACTTGCGCGATGCTCACCCCCAACTTGCGGCGCACCTCGCCGGCGCGAATGCCACGCAGCACGTTGTAATCAAAAATCTGGAATTGGCGGGGAGAAACCTTCATTTTCACGCGCTCGATGGCAGCTTTCATGATGTTGCTCTGCCATTCTCTCTCCCAGATGCTGTCAAAGCTCTCATGCCCGGAATCGGGGATTTCGTTGACCGGGTCATAGCCTGTCTCCGGCGCGGCTTGCAGCACAGAGGCATCCTTCTTGCGGTTGCGGAACTGGTCATTGATGCGCCAGCGGGTGATGTTCCAGAGCCAGGATTTGAAAGAGCCTTTCTCCGGGTTGTACATACCCTTGCGGCTTTGCTTGGCGATGGTCAGCACCGTTTCCTGTACGACATCCCAAGCTTCATGTTCCTTGAGCCCGGCTTTGATTGCTACGGCATAAATCAAGCGCCAGTAGGTGCGGTAGAACTCATCCCAGCTCTTCTGGTCCTGCCAATCCTGCAAACGCAGAATGAGACTGCGCCGCGTGCGCGCTGCATATTGCTCCAGCTCGCTCTCGGGTGCTAATTCCGTTTGCTCGTATGCGTCCTCCGACATCTTGGCTCATGCTAGCATATTTTTGATACACTTGCAAGGCGGAAGAACGCGCGGGCGTTCGCCTTTTGCTCGCGGAATACTCAATGACCGGTCTTGTTCAGATAAAAATGCAGCGCGAGCTTGAGCGCCGAGGTGCGGTCGATGTTGTGAATCCGGGCAAAGCGTTCCAGTCGGATGAACAGCTCCGGGAGACAGCGGAAGGTTATCATGTGGTTGCGGGTCATGCCTGCATTTTGTATGAAATCCTGCCTGTTTCAAGGCAAGTTAGGCCGAAGACACCTAATTGACGTTCCCTCATTCCCAGTTTGTCATGCTGTAGAAGCGGGAGATGCGGCGGGCCAGCTCGTGTCGAGTGAGGGCAAAAAGCGAGATGGTGCCGAACTTTTCGCACACGGCCCCCGCGATGACGGTGGCGATGGCTACGCCGCGCTTCATGTCCTCCCAGGTGGGATTCCCGCCGTTGAGGCAGCCGGTGAGGTAGCCCGCGAGTGCGCCCATGTAGGAATCTCCCGCGCCGGTGGGGTCCTTCGGGTGTTTGAGCGGGTAGGCCGGGCAGCGGAAAAGCCGGATATCGCCTTCTTCCGTGCGGTGAAACAGGGTGGAGCCTGCGCTGCCGTGCTTCACAATGGCATAGCGCGGCCCCGCCTCCAGCAATTTCTCACCCGCTTCCAGGGATTCATCCGTCTGCGCCCAGCATTGCGCTTCCTCATCGTTCATCAGCATCAAGTCCACCGTCTTCAACAGCTCGGTGGCGTATTCCGGCTCGCGCAGCAGCCAGGATTTCATCGAGTCTGCCATGCGGAAGCACGCCTGCGGGCATTGCTCCAGCATGCGGCATTGCAAGCGTGGGGTCACATTGGTGGCCACGGCGATGCTGCATGCCTGCAACTCCGGGCTGAGCTGCATGTTCCAATGTTCCTGCACCCCTTCGATGCGTTCCACCGTGGTGCGGTTGTTCATGTCGTCCTCGTACTTACCGGTCCAGGCAAAGGTGCGGCCCTTTTCGCGGGCGACATGCTGCATGCTCACCCCGCGTACTTCCAGGGCCTTGGTCCAGGCATCGGGAAAATCATCTCCCACCACACCGACCATGTCCATCTTGTCCGTGACCAACCGCGCCGCCAGCGCCGCATAGGGGGCCGAGCCGCCCATCACCGAACTGACCTGCCCGCCGGGGGTGATGAGGGTGTCTATAGCGATAGTGCCGTAAATGAGTGCGCGTCCGTTCATAATGTGCCGTTTTCCAGAAGGGTAAGCAGTTCTTCCTCGCCGATGATGGGGATGTTGAGTTTGGCGGCCTTGTCGCGTTTGGACCCGCCACCCTCACCGGCCACCAGGTAGGTGGTGTTTTTGGTGACAGAGCCTGTAGCCTTGCCACCGGCTGCCGCAATGAGCTTTTCAAACTCCGGGCGCGGGCGGCTGAGCGCCCCTGTGAGTACAAAAGTCTTGCCGCTCAGCACA
>JAFYUJ010000105.1 GCA_017558555.1 Akkermansia sp. | reverse complement strand
TTACTTCTGAATTATGGCACTACACATTCAAATGAGCGAAGAAGCCGAGAGAGAGCTGCGCCGCGCTGTGCTGCGCAACAAGCTTTCTTCCATCGGCGCATGCTTGCTCTTCATGCTGTTGGGCGGTGGTCTGCTCGTCTTTACCACCATTTACATTGCCGGTGAAATCCCCGCAGAATTCATTTCCTACGTCCCCCCGGCAGAGGATGGCCCGCCCTCCAATGCCCCGGTGCAAAAGGAACTCACCCAGAAGTCTTCTGCCCCCACGGCAGAGGTCTCTCCCTCCGTCATCGTGGCACAGGGTGCCACGGCGGTCAACATGGCTCCCGTGAACATCAGCACCAGCGAAGGCCTCGATTTCAACACCGATTTCGACATGGGTCTCTCCATGGATGGTGACCTGGGCGCCGGCCTGGGCGATGGTGGCTCCGGTCTGGGTTCCGGCACCGCCGGTGGCTCGGCCCTCACAGGCTCTCTTTACGATATCAAGCGCACCCGCACCGGTTCTACGCCCAAGGATGGCATCAAGCTGGATTCTGCAAGCCATGTGGTGCAGGCAGATCAGTACAAGCTTCACGAGGCAGTGCACAACTTCACCAAGACCTGGTCCGCCAGCGCGCTGGAGCGTTACTACAAGGCCAAGAAGCCGCTTTATGCCTCCAACTTCATGGTGCCCAGCTGCCAGGCTGCGTATGCACCTGTGGCATTCGGTGAGAATCCCAAAGAATTCAAGCCCGCCGCCTGGGTGTTGGTGTACCGCGGCAAGGTGCGCGCTCCCAAGAGTGGCAAGTTCCGCTTTGTGGGTGTGGGTGACGACTTCATCGGTGTGCGTTTCGACCGCAAGACCGTGCTGGAAGCCGGTTGGATTATTCCTTCCATGTACGAAAAAGGTAAGAGCCATGCAACGGGTGTCAGCAAGGAATACAAGGACGCCATCAAGGCTGGTACGGACAGCAAGCATCGCGGCTACCAGATTATCCCCATGGATGGCTTGGCCAACTGGAATGCCGGCCCCGGTGGTTTGATTGGTGGCACGGTATTTGATGTGAAGGAAGGCCAGATCTACCCGATTGAAATCTGCATGTCTGAAATCGGTGGTTCTTTCGGTTATGCCCTGTTGATTGAGGAGCTGGACTCCAACGGCAAGAGCAAGGCCAAGTACGACAAGAGCGGCAAGGTGCTCAACCCGCAGGAGTGCTTCGACCTCTTCCGCACCAACTTCTCCATGCCCAATGAGAAGGAACTGTGCGAACTGCTCACCAAGGCCGGGTTCAAGACAACGTCTCTTCCCATGCCGAAGTTCAACCCGGACTCCCCCATCTGGACGGCTGTTCCCTGATACCGGGCAAATGACTTTTTCAACCTGCCGGGTTGGCTTGGCCAGCCCGGCATTTTTTGCTCATGCTGCCCCACTTTCAGCTTGAGGGATGCAGGGGGTAAATGATAGACTGGGAGACAACCTGCCATGCTGCGCTTTATTCACACTTTGTTCCTGATATTCGGGCTGCTGTGCTGCTGCCTGGGGGATGCTGCACAGGCAGCTGGTAAGTGGGATATCTACCGCGTTGATGGTGTGGATTATGTGAAACTGGACGATGTGTGGAAGTTTTACAGGTTTAAGCCCAAAAAGGGTAAGGTGGGTTGTATCTCCTACGGGGCGAGTGACCGCGTTGTGTCCGTCAAACCCTCGCGCCAGGATTTTTACGTTAATAACTATCGCTACATTCTCTCCTACCCGGTGCGCGATGCCGGCGGGCACTATCTCATCTCCACCATTGACGTGAAGAAACTGGTGGATCCCGTTTTGCGCCCCCGCCTTGCCGCCAAGGCCAAGGCCATCAACACAGTGGTGATAGATCCCGGCCATGGTGGGCACGATGCCGGGGCCGTGAGCCCCTATGCACGCGAGAAGGACTGCAACCTGGCCGTGGGGCTCAAGCTCAAGAAGCTGCTGGAGGCCCAGGGATTCAAGGTGGTCATGACCCGTAGTGGTGATTATTTCCTGACGCTGCGCCAGCGCGTGGAAATTGCCAATCGCACGCCCGATTGTATTTTTGTGAGTATTCACCACAACAGCGGGCGCCGTGCCGCCAGCGGTATCGAGACCTTTACGCTTGCCCCGCAGGGCACCACCTCCCCCTTTGCCAAGAGCCGCCGCTTTGAGGAGCTGGAGGGCAACAACCAGGATAGCGAGAATATTGCCTTGGCCACTGCCGTGCATTCGCGTTGCATCAAAGCCAGCAAGGCGATAGACCGCGGTATTCAGCGTGCGCGTTTCTCGGTGTTGTGCACCATTACCCGCCCGGCTATCTTGTTTGAGGGTGGCTTTGTCTCCAACCCGGAGGAAGGCAAGAAGATTTCATCGCCTGCCTATCAAAATATGCTGGCCCAGAACATTTGCGAAGGTATTGTAGCCTACAACAGCACCGTGAGCGGTGGCCTGCGCCGCACCAACAAGAGCAGCGCCACCCGCGCCAACAGAGGTAGCGAATCCATCCGCATCCACGGCAACAACGAGTACCGCGGCACCACCCGCCTGTAAGCGACACCAACTATGATTCTGATGCGCCGTTCATTCCACTTGCTTTTGCTGCTCGGGCTCATGCCCCTGTGCAGCCACCGGGCTGTGGCCAATGCTACGGCGTGGGTGAACACCGAGGTGAACGGTGTATCTTATCTGCCCTTGGAGAATCTGCGCAGTTTTTATAAGTTTACCCCCATGCAGCGCCCGGCGCGCAGCAAGGCTCGCGTGCTGGTGGGCAACAAGGATGTGAAGCTGGAGTTTGGCCCCGCGCTGCGCGAGCTTACCATCGGCGGCACGCGTTGCATGCTTACCCACCCGCTTATGGATGATGCCAAGGGGGATTTTCTCATCTCCCGCGTGGATATGGTCAAGCTGATAGACCCCATCCTGCGCCCCACCTACATTCAGGGGCGCCGCGCGGTGAAGACGGTTGTCATCGACCCCGGGCACGGCGGGCATGATGCCGGCACGCAGACTTCCTGGGTGCGCGAGGCGGACTGCACGCAGCTCGTTGCTACCAAGCTGCGCGATGAGCTCCTGCGCCGTATGCCCGAGCTCAAGGTGCAGTTCACCCACGAGCAGAATCAGTACCGCTCCGAACAACAGCGTGTGGACCAAATCAGCCAGGCAGAGGCCCCTATCTTCATCAGCCTCCATGTGAACAGCGGCCGCAGCGATGTGAAAGGTGTGGAAACCTACACCGCTGCCCCCGCCGCTCCCGGTGAGCAACCCCGCCCCGGCAATGTGCATGATACGGCCAATACCGCCCTGGCATATGCCTTGCAGACAGCTTTGGTCCGGGGGACAGAAGCCGAGGATGGTGGCTGCCGCCGCGCCCGCTACAGCCTCCTCAACTCCGTGAATTGCCCGGCTGCCATGGTGGAAATGGGCTATGCCACCCACGAGGAGGAGGGCAAAAACCTGGCCACCGCTGAGTATCAGACCAAGCTGGCACAATCCCTGGCCGAGGGTATTTGCAACTACATGCGCATGGCTGATCCTGCCACCCGGCTTGCCTATGTGGAGATTCCCAAGGTGGAAGAGCCCCCCACTCCGGTGAAAGCAGATATACCCGCCAAAAAAGCGGCTCCGGCCCGGAAAGCGGCTCCCAGGCACGGGAAAGCCAAGCCGCAGTCAAAGCGCTCTGCCCCCAAAAAAGCGGCTCCGGCACCCCGCAAGAAGAATCCCCCGGCCCAGCGCAAAAACACCAGGCGCCGTCGCTGAATCCGGTGAAGGGCGCGTTGCGCAGTGCTTGATATACCCCGCTGCCTACGCTGAAGGTGGCTGCATTATACGGCAGCGGTTTCTTCTGCCTCCTCCGGGTCGGGCCCGAAGAGCTTGGTGCGGGCTTCCTTGCCGGCGGTAAACACCTGTTCCTCCGTGGCGCCGAGGCGGCGCAGAAGGCCTGCCACCATGCTGAGGGCCACTTCTTCCTCACCGGAGTACACATCTGCCGATTTGTGCTGGCGCAGCTGCTGGGCATTGCGCATGTAGGTGGTGTGGGCCATCATGGTAATCTTGGGATTCAGGCTGCGGGCGGCAGCAAAAATTTCTTTGGCAGGTGCCGCGGAGGAGGTGACGATGATGGCATGGGCTCCCTCTACCCCGGCCGCAGTGAGGATGGAGCGCAGGCGGGCATCACCATGCAGCACGCGCATGCCCTCTGCCTGCAGGCGGGTAACGGTGTCGATATTCATTTCCAGCACCACCACATCCAGGTTGTAGTGGCGGAGAATGCCTGTCATCAGCTCGCCACAGGGGCCATGGCCCACCACGATGACGCGGTCGCGCTCCTCGGAGGGCAGGGGAATGGGGTGCTGCGGTGTCTTGCGACCCATGCCGATGCCGCGGTCTTCCATCTGGCGGATGAGGGCGGGTACATAGCGGAAGAGGACGGTATTGAGGGTGATGGTGACGATGGCCACGCCGGTGATGATGTTGACGGCGCTGTGCGGCAGCAGCCCAAAGCGCTCGCCGGCCACCATGGCAGCCAGAATGAAGGAGAATTCACCAATCTGGGAGAGGGAGGAGCCGACCACCACGCCCAAGCTCCCCGGGCGGCGCAGGAGGCGGATGATGATGTAGGCGCTGATGGGTTTCCACAGCAGGGTGAGCGCCAGCGTGCCCAGGGCCAGCTGCCAGTGCTCTATGAGCCCCATGAAGTTGAAGCCCATGCCTACGGAGACGAAGAAGAGCACGGCGAATGCATCGCGCATGGGAAGAGCATCGGCCGCGGCGCGGCTGGCAAACTTGCTCTGCCCCACCACCATACCGGAGAGGAAGGCGCCGAAGACCATACTGGCGTTGAACACCTCTGCAGAGAGCACGGCCACCCCCAGGGCGATGGTGAGCACAGAGAGGGTGAAGAGCTCGTTGGAGTTGTTGCGCGCCACAAAGGTGAGCACTTTGGAGATGAGATATCTGCCCACAAACGCCACGCAGACCACCATCAACGTGAGCTTCCATGCCATCCCCCACAGGGCAGCCACAATGCCATCTGTGCTGAACACGGCTTTGCCGCCACCCTCGGGCAGCACAAAGACTGCCGGCAGCAGCACCAGCAAGACGATGGTGAAGATATCTTCCATCACCAGCCAGCCCACAGCAGTATGGCCGGAGGGGGTGTGCAGCAGCTTGCTGTCCTCAAGCACGCGGGTGAGCACCACGGTGCTGCTCACGCATACACACATGCCAAACAGCAGGGCGGCTACCCAATCTGCCCCGGGTACCAGGGCGTGATACACCAGCGCACCGCTGCCTGTCCACAAGGCCATGCACATCAGCGAGCCCGGCACTGCCACCTTGCGCACCGCCAGCAAATCCTTGAAATGAAAGTGCAGGCCTACACCAAAAAGCAGCAACACCTCGCCAATGTTGGCGAACTCGTGCATGATTTCATGCGGGTCTGCCCCGATGCCCCACCAGGGCTGCGCTGCCAACATGCCCGCCAGCAGATACCCCACCAGCGGCGATAATTTGATGCGCTGAGCCAGCATGCCCAGCACCAGAGATAATACCAGTGCAATGGCCAGGGTGTGAATCATACCAGTACGCGTGCCCAGATGACTTTAAGATAGCGCCCTTCAGGGTAGGTGGACAGGAAGGGATGATCCCAGCCCGGCCCCGTCATTTCCAGAATCTGGAGGCGGCGGCCCAGTCGCTGCGCAGCTTTGATGACCACCTTTTCAAACTCTGCCGGGGAAACCAGACCGGAGCAGGAGCATGTCACAAAGATGCCGCCGCGGCGCACGCATTGCAGGCCGAGCATGTTCAGGTCATTGTATTTCTTGAGCCCTTCTTCCTTGGCCTCATCGCGCCCCAGCACAAACTTGGGCGGATCCAGCAGCACTACGTCGAATTGCTTGCCGTTGCGCACCATCTGGCGGGCATACACAAAGGCATCTGCGTGCACAAAGTCGATGCGTAGCGGCCCCTTGTCGGGGTTGATGTTGGCATTGCGCTTGGCCATGGCAATGGCTTTTTCATCCAAATCCACCGCGGTGACGGAGGTCGCCCCGCCAAAGCGCTTGGCCATGATGGAGAAGCCGCCGGAGTAGCAGCACAAATCCAGCATGCTCTTGCCCTGCACCAGGCGGGAGAGCTTGAGCCTGTTCTCGCGCTGGTCGCAGAAGAAACCGGTCTTGTGCCCCTCGGCAAAGTCCACTTCATAGTTGGTGCCATGCTCCACGATGCGCACGCGGCGCACCGGCTCGCAGGGCGGTACCTGGCTCGTGTCGATGCCTTCCATGCGGGCAATGCTCTCGTCCACCGTCACCACGTGGCGGGTGGTGCCGCAGAGCTCGTGCAGCAGGGGCAGCCAGCGCGGCAAGCGCTGCCACACACCCAGCGTGGTCACTTCCAGGCTCAGTACATCGTTGTAGCGGTCGGCAATCAGGCCGCCCAGACCATCGGAATCGCCGTGGATGATGCGGTAGGCATTCGTCACATCGTCCAGGTGGCAATCCTCGCGGCGCCAGGCCACGGCGCGGCGCAGAGCCTCTTCCAAATCTTCCTCGCGCAGCACCTCATTGCCGTGGCGCAGCATGCGCAGCGGTGTGCGGCTCTGCGGGTTCCAGAAACCACCGCCAAAGAGCTCGCCGTTCTTATCGTACACGTTGATGAGGCCACCTTTCCTGGCATCCGGGCTCACGGCTCCCAGCATGCGCGGGAAGACGGCCGGATTGTAGGTAAAATACTTCAACTGCACCCACGGGCGCACCCAGTTCTCGCTCCCCTCGGGGGCTTCGGCTGCGGTGCTTTGGCGCACAACCTGGGGCGTTTTGTTGGCAGGGCGGGGCTTTTTATCGCGGAAATTCGGCTTGCGGCCGGGCTCTTTGTCGTACCAATTGCTCACAGCGGCATTGTACACGCGCACGCGCATGGTGTCAACCTCCTATCACGCTTCACAGGCCGCTGCTTGTGAAAAAATACCATGCCACCGCTCAACAGGGATGAGCCACGCCATGAAGAAGTCAGAACACATCATCCACCTGTTTTGCCCACGGGGCTAAAAGCTCGCCCCTGCCACTTCCGGGGTGCGGAAAGGGCAGGGGCATTGGGGCGCTTTGAAGCGCATGAGGGGAGGGCGGGAAATCCCCGCTTTCCCGGCATCAGAAGGAGAAGTGTGCCTGCACACCCGTAGCGCTCACGGTGCTGACGTCGCGGTAGGCGGGGTTGAAATACACCTGGTAATACGGCGCGAAGGAGAAGTTGTCGTTAATCTTCACGCGGTAGGTGAACTCCAGCACTTTTTCAAACTCATTCACCAGGTGCTTGGTGTCGGTATCAGCGCCTTTGTAGAGGCCGAAGCCCACGCCCAGGTAATCCTGCGGGCGGGAGGGGACAACGCGCAGAGTGGTACCCACCATGGCTTCCTTACGGCAGCGCTGGTATTCGCTGCTTGCCCAGGCCAGGCGGCCATACACTTTGGCAAAATCGTTCACCTGGTATTCCACACCCGTCATGAGGCCAACGGAGTTGCGTTCCTTTTCGCGGCCATCAGCCGTGGCGGCATCTTCGCTGGTGAAGAAGGGGGCAACACGCCAGATGCCTTTGTCATCGGCAAACTCATGGCCCCATTCGCCCACCACAGCGTAGCCGATGGTGTTGTCGAAATTGAAGGGGTTCTGGCCGGCCGGCACGCCGGTGCCCACCAGAGCCACGGTGGCAAAGTTGTCCTGGTCCACATCTACTTGCACCACTGCACCCGGGGCTTGCCACACCAGCGGCAACACGGGGGATTTCTCGAATGCATCATTGGCGAAGCGCGCGTGGCTGATGCGGTCGAAATACTGGCTCATCCAGATGATACCGCCGTTGAAGCACACGCGCTTCTGGTAGAAATACTGCTTGAGCGTCAGGTTCAGGACGTAGAAGTCTGCCGGGCCGAACAAGTCTGTGTTGTGCCAGGTGGCAGAGCCGAAGCCGCCGTCAAAGAAGCGCTGGCGGTCGGCCGTGTCATCATCAAGCCCCCAGGAGCCCATCATGTCTACTCGCAGCCATGTGCCGCCGTTGATGTCATTCTTTATCAGGCGCTGGTCCACATGGGCCCACAGCATGCCCACTGCATTGTCGGAGTTGTAGCTGGGTGCCTGGTTGTCAATCGCCCAGAGACCCACACCAAGTTCTACCCCAAAGGCGGTGCCGGTAGCATTGTACAAGGCCTTTTTGTAGGCGGGGTCATTCTCGCCGGGTAGCATCAGCCCCCCATCGTAGAAACGGTGCTGGGGTTGGTCTGCTGCCATGGCGGTGCTGCCAAAACCAATGGCAGCCATCAATGAAATAAAAAGGTATTTGAGTTTCATATCTTTACAGAGAGAACGCTGCGCCACACTCTATCATATTTCTTACCACATGGCAAGGCTATACGAAGAGGTTGCGGGGTGTCAGTGTACGGTTATCAGGGTTGGACAAGTTTGAAGGTAATATCTTTGCTTTGCCAGAACATCCCTTCTCCTGCACCGGAGGACTCTGCTGCGCCTAAGGTCTGTGTGCAGAAATCCAGCTTGTAGGTGGTGATGGATTCCCAGCCCTCCAAGGTCAGCTCAGCTGTGGCTTCGCCTGTCTTTTTGTAAATCCATTTCGCGCCTTCATCATCCCCGGGGAAGCGTTTGGTGTCACACTCGTTGTTGGTCCCGAATACGCCGGTGGTTTCCACCGTTTTGTCTGTGATGCGTTGCCAGGCTTCCCATTGGATGGGCTGCCCATCATACCCTTCACGGTGTTTGGCAAAGCGGAAGTCTAATTCAATTTTTTGGCCGGCCACGGAGTCGGGTGATTCAAGCACGCGAGGCTGTCGGGTGCCGGATGTTGTTTTGGGCGCGGTGGTGGTGCACGAAGTGGCTGCGGCAGCCACCAATAACGCGGTGAGAATGTGTTTTGTTGTCATTTTGTTGAGTGTACGATGTTGATTCTGTATTTTACCAGCATTCCAGGTCATCGGCTATGTCGGGCATTTTGTCCTTGGTGAAGACAGGTTCGGCAATACCCCGGCGCTTTTGCTCGCGGTAGTCCTCCAGCAGGCGGAAGGCGTATTTGCCGAGCAGTACAATCGCTATGAGATTGCAGATGGTCATGAGCCCCATGAAGAGATCAGCCAGGTTCCAGACCAGTTGCAGGCTCGCAACAGAGCCGAAGAACACCATGGCGGCCACGATGATGCGGTACGTGGCAAGCACCCAGGCTTTTTTGGAGAGATACTGCACGTTGGCTTCGCCGTAATAGTAGTTGCCCAGCACGCTGCTGTAAGCAAAGAAGAAAATGGCGATGGCCACGGCCATGTTGCCCCAGGGGCCAATCTGCTGGCTGAGCGCCATCTGCGTAAGCTTGATGCCGTTGGCTTCGGCCCCGGTGGGGACTCCACCCACCAGGATGATGAACGCGGTGCAGGAGCAGATGATGAGCGTATCGCTGAACACGCTGATGGCCTGCACTTTGCCCTGGCTCACCGGGTGGGAGACATCGGCCGTGGCGGCCACATTGGGGGCAGAGCCCATGCCGGCCTCATTGCTGTACAACCCGCGCCGGATGCCCTGCTGAATCGCGGCGCCCAAGCCACCGGCAAGCCCCTGTTCCCAGCCGAAGGCGTGGGAGATGATGAGGCCGAACACATCGGGGATGGCGGTGATGTTCATGGCGATGACCACGAGAGCAAGCGCAATGTACCCCAGTGCCATGATGGGCACGATGATGCTGCTCACGCGCGCGATGCTCTGAATGCCACCAAAGATGATGACCAGCGTGATGAGGGTCAGCGCAGTGCCCATGGATGCGGGCGGGATGGCAAAGGCCTCCTCAAATGCCTGGCAGATGGTGTTGCTCTGCACAGAGTTGAACGCAAAACCAAACGTGAAGATGAGAAGTACAGAGAAGATGGCACCCATCCACGGCTTCTTGAGCCCCTTGCTCATGTAGTAGGCAGGCCCACCGATGAACGAGGATTTTCCCTTGATTTTGTACAGCTGGGCCAGCGTGGATTCCACAAAAGCACTGCTGGCACCCAGCAGCGCAATGAGCCACATCCAGAACACAGCACCCGGCCCGCCCAGCACAATGGCCACCGCCACACCCGCCAAATTGCCTGTGCCCACGCGGCTGGCTATTGAAATGGCAAACGCCTGGAATGAAGAGATGCGCACCAAGCCCTCCTCATGTGCCCTGCAAGCGCGATTGCGGAACATGACAGGCAGATGGCGCAGCATGCGAATCTGTACAAATTTGCAGCGGATGGTGAACCACAATGCGCACCCAATCAGCATGGCTACCAGCAGATAGGTCCACAAGATGCCGTTTGCCCAGTCAATGATGTTATTCAGTAATTCCATGGTAGTCAGTCAGAAAGCCGCGCGCAGTATAGCAGAATTTTCCCGGAAATCAAGCTCATTGTTGCCCCAACAATGGCGATTTGTGAGTGTGCGCAGCTCACTTCTTCATTCACCTTTTGGCGTAGCCAAAAAATTCCCGATTGCCCGGAGCTTCGAAGGGCAATCGCCTCGGCGTAGCTCAAAATGGACTCATTTTGAGCGAAGACGGGCTCCCCCCTTTTCACCCTGGCGCGCAGCGCCTACCTCCTGTCACCCCAACGACTCCGGCCCCGCTCTATGCCGCCCGCCCATAGGCCGGGCTCGTGTTCATTTTGTCATGGAAACGAGGGGTTCCGCTCGCCCCGCAAGCGGGGCGGCTTCACCCCGTCGCTACGAATATACCGCCCGTTT
>JAFYUJ010000104.1 GCA_017558555.1 Akkermansia sp. | reverse complement strand
TTTTCACTTGAAATGGGCTTGCAGAATGGGTATGATAGCGGCAAGAAGAAAGGGTGCAACCTTTCCACCACGTTCTAAAGCTATGAAAACGCTCATAACCAATGCTCGTATCATCTCCCCCGGCGTTGATATTGCCGGTGGGTCCGTACTCATCGAAGATACCCGCATCGCCGCTGTGCTGATGCCCGGTGAAACAGCTGAGGCCGACAAAGTCATCGATGCCAAGGGCAACATGCTCATGCCCGGTTTCATTGATGTGCACTCCCACGGCGCCGGCGGCTGCGACACCTGCGACTGCAAGGTCGAAAGCATCCGCACCATCGCTGATTGCAAGATGAAGGAAGGTGTGACCACCTGGCTGCCCACCACCCTGACCCTCGGCACCAAGACACTAGCAGACGTATGCACGGTGGTAAAGGAATATGCCGCAGCCCCCACGGGCTCCAAGACCCCTGGTGTGCACCTGGAAGGCCCCTACATCAACCCCAAGCAGTGTGGCGCCCAGAATCCCGCTTTCGTACGCCCGGCAGATTACGAGGAAGTGTCCATGCTCAACGACATTTATCCCATCCTCTACATCTCCATGGCTCCTGAAATGCCCGGTGCCATCGACTTCATCTCCAAGGCCAGCGCAGCCGGTATCACCTGCTCTGCCGGTCACTCTGCTGCCACCTACGCCGACTTCATGAAGGCCAAGGCCGCCGGTCTGAAGCACCTGACCCACTTCTGCAACCAGATGAGCCCCCAGCACCACCGCGAAATCGGCCTCGTCGGCTCCGGTATGCTGGACAAGGACATCAAGATTGAAATCATCTGCGACAAGATTCACCTGAGCCCCGATATGCTCAACCTGACCTTCAGCAACAAGGACATTTCCCAGATAATTATGATTACAGACTCTCTGGCATGCTCCTGGATGCCCGATGGCCCCGGCCAGTTGGGTGGTCTGCCCATCATCGTGAAGGATGGCGTGGCACGTCTGGAAGCCGGCAACCTGGCAGGTTCCACCCTGCGTTTTGCCAAGGGTCTCAAGAATGTGCAGGAAATCACCGGCAAGCCCCTGAGCGAACTGGTAAAGGCCACCTCCTGGAATGCCGCACAGTCCCTGGGTCTGTATGATCTGGGCAAGGTAGCACCCGGTTACACCGCCGACCTGGTGATGCTGGATGCCGAATACGACACCGTGATGACCATCATCGACGGTGAAGTGCGCTACGAGGCCTGATTGCGGCAACGCCCCTGAGCTTCATCGAGCGCGGGGACGGCTAGCCGCAGCCGTTCCCGCGCTTCTTTCATCTTCCACCGCCACGCATACATGCCCATGCTCATCTCCCCCCTTGCCAAAAAACTCTGCATCGCCAAAGGAATCGACCCGACCCAACTGCGCGGCTCGGGGCCGAGAGGCCGCATCATGGCAGCAGACGTGGTGGAACCCACAAATGCCCCCCAGAAGCGGGGAGGCACAGCCATGGCCGAGTTTGCTGCCACCCCCACGCGTCCGGAAAAAGACGGCTACTACGTATACGATGGCGAAGTGAACATGCACGCGCTGGCCGACATCAGCATGCCCATTGCTGTGCAATGTGAAAAGCTGCTGGAGAATCGCTATTCCCTGTTCGATTACATCGTGCGCGCCGTAGTCAAAGCCTGCTGCTCCTGCCCTTCCTGGCAGGACCCTGGTGGACAAATCGACGTGCTGCTGTTTGAGGATGCAGGCAAGAGCCAAAGCTGCCTCATGAATGTGGCCAAGAAATCCATCTACCGCCTTGCAAAAGAAACAGCCAAGGCCTCACCGCCCACCCCGGACTTCTCCCCCCACATCGTTGTGTGCGATACCCTGACCACGCGCGAACAAGTGGCTGCCAAGCTGCAAGCAGATAAACGCCCGGGCTTTGCGCTCGTCATCCGCGGCGTGACTCCCAAGGTGGAAATCCGCGCCGGGCGCGACGAGCTCGATGACACATGTCTGGGCTACACATTCTACGCCGCCACCACCATTTCCCCGGCAGAGGCCAACCGCATTGCCGCAGAGCTGCAAGCCTTCCTGTACAACCCGGTGCGTCTGTTACTGCTGAATTGATGGGCACAGCTCCCCCTTTCCCAAATCGTGTAGGGGGCTTTCGCCCCCTCACACACCACCGTACGTGCCTTTTATGGCATACGGCGGTTTCCTAACCATTACAGACTACGCTCTGCAATGAGACTAACCCCATTTTCCTGAACCACTCTTTCCCCATGGCTC
>JAFYUJ010000103.1 GCA_017558555.1 Akkermansia sp. | reverse complement strand
TGCAGCGGGCATGACCACGCCGCGGAGCACAAGCATGACCCTGCCACCTGCAGCGGGCATGACCACGCCGCGGAGCACAAGCATGACCCTGCCACCTGCAGCGGGCATGACCACGCCGCGGAGCACAAGCATGACCCTGCCACCTGCAGCGGGCACGACCACGGAGCAGGGGATGGCGGTGTTGTCATCGTGCAGGCCGATGCTCGCTCGCGTCATATCCTCAATATGCAGATAGAGCAGGTGCCCGCTACCTCCCTGGCGCTCACCAATTCCCTTTACGGTTACCTCACCCTCCCCGCCCACGCCACGGAGACCTACGCGCTGCCCTGTGCCGGGCGCATTTCCCTGCGCGTCAAATCCGCCCAGCGTGTGCACAAGGGGGATGTGCTCTACACGGTCGAATCGCCCACCATTTCCGAGCAAATCACCGAACTGCACAAGGTGGAAGCCAACCTCCTGCGTTGTACCGAGGAAATCGCGGCGGTGGAGGCTCGTGTGGCACGCTTGCAAGGTGTTGGCACCCGCAACAGTGATTTGGAAGAACAGCTCAAGTTCAAAAAAGCCGAGCTGGGGCAGCTCACCCGAGAGGAAAAGACCGTCCGCGCCCGCCTGCGCATGCTTGCCATGGGGGCGGAGCTGGAAGAGTCTGACGGCATCTACACCCTGGTCATCAAAGCTCAGAAAGATGGCACCGTGCGCAATGTCGGCATCTCCCAGGGCAGCTGGGGCGAGCAGGGAGCCGCCGTCATCACCATGAGCAATGAAGAAGCCATGGAAATCGAGGCCACGCTGTATGGCTCTGACATCCCCCACATTTCAGAAATCCGCGCCATTATTCCTATCGGGCGCGAAAATGTGGCGCTCAAGGGTACCTGGCGTCTGGCAGAGCAGGTAGATGTGCAGCGCCAGACCCGCTCCATCTATTTCACCCCGGAGTCTTTGCCACAGGGCGCTTTGCCCGGCAAGCTCTGCCGTTTGGATATATATGACGCTGCCGCCGCAGAAGGCACCGTTTCCATCCCCGATACCGCAGTGGTGAAAGTGGGAGTGGATGATGTGGTGTTTGTCGAGGTGGCCGAGGGGCAGTACGCCATGGTGAAAGTGCGCGCGGGCGAAAGCCGCCGCGGCATGACCCCCGTGGCCGGGCTCACTCCCGGGCAGAAAATTGTAGTGAAGGGTGGCTATGAGCTGAAATATATTCTCCCCGGTGAAGGGCAGAAGAAGAAAGCCGGCCATTTCCACGCCGATGGTAAGTTCCACGAAGGGGAGGATCACTGATGATGAGTCGTCTCATATCGTTCTGTCTCAAGAACCGCATCACGGTATCACTCATCACCCTGGTGCTCACGGTGCTTAGTGTGCTGGTGGTGCTGGGCTTGCCCATTGATGTGTTCCCCGAGCTGTATGTGCCCCGTGTCACCATTCAGACAGAAGCCGGTGGCCTTTCGGCTGAAGAGGTGGAGCAGTACATCTCCATCCCGCTGGAGTCTGCCATGAGCGGCACCGCCGGGGTGAAAGAGGTGCGCTCTTCTTCCGGCAACGGTCTTTCCTTCGTGTGGGTGGATTTTGACTGGGGAACGGATATCTACCGCGCCCGCCAGATTGTCTCCGAACGCCTGGGAACGGTGCGAGAATCCCTGCCGGACAATATAGAAACCGAGATGGCTCCTATTGTTTCCGTGACGGGCGAAATCATGCTCATCGCCATCACGGGAGACGAAACGGCCGACCCATTGGAAGTGCGCCGCGTGGCCGAGTTCGGACTGCGCAATCGTCTCATGGCCATCCCCGGTGTGGGGCAGGTCACGGTGCTGGGTGGGCGCCTGCCGGAGTACCAGGTACTCTACGACCCGGAAAAAATGCGCCAGGCCGGCATCGTGCTGGATGATCTCAAAGCTACGGTCGAGGCCGCACAGAGCAGCATCCCCGCAGGCTATCTGGAAGATGTGGCGGGGCAGGAGCTCCCGGTGCAGCAGTTCACCCGTGCTCAGACCCCCGAGCACCTCAAGCGCACGCTTGTTCCCGGCCACCCCAGCGGTGTATTGCGCCTGGAAGATGTGGCCGATGTGCGGATTGATGGCGCTCCCCGCCGCGGCAATGCCGGGTTCATGGGGGGAGAGGCCGTCATCCTCTCTGTCCAGAAAGTACCCGGGGCCAATACTCTGGAGCTGACCGCCCAGGTAGATGCCGCTGTGCAGGAGTTCTCCCGCAGCCGCTTGCCCGCCAACATGAAGCTGCATGCAGATGCCTACCGCCAGGCGGACTTCATCGAGTTGTCCCTGGAGAACGGTAAGGATACCCTCATCATCGCAGCCATCGTGGTGATGATTGTCATCGTGCTGACACTGCTCAACGTGCGCACAGCCATCATCACACTCATCAGCATGCCGTTGTCCGTCTTGTTTGGCATGGCCCTGTTCCCGCTGTGCGGGCTGGCCGTCAACATCATGACCCTGGGTGGTCTTGCTGTGGCAGTGGGCGATGTGGTGGACAACGCCATCGTGTTCGTGGAAGTTGCCTGGCGCAGCCTGAGCCGCAATGCCGCCCTGCCGGAAGAAAAGCGCAAGAGCCGCTACCGCGTGCTCATGGCCGCCAAGAATGAAGTGGTGAGTTCCATCAGCTATTCCTCCATCATCATCATTCTGGTGTTTGCCCCCGTGCTCTTCCTGAGTGGTCTGGAAGGTCAGTTCTACCGCCCCCTGGGCATCTCATACATGCTGGCTCTGGCCGCTTCTCTGCTGGTGGCTATCACCATTGTGCCCGTGTTGTGCATGGTGTTCTTCAAAGCCGGCAAAAAGCAGAATACGGATGGCGATTCGGTCACCGCGCGCTTCATTAAGCGCATGTATACCCCCGTGCTGGATTTCTGCATGACCTGGCCCAAGACCGTCTTCGGCTCACTCATGGTGATCACGGCCGGTGCGCTGGCCTTGGCCGGTACCTATGGTACCAGCTTCCTGCCCCCGTTCAATGAGGATTGCTACACCGTCTTCATCAACACCGTGCCCGGTACCTCGCTGGAGGAAACGGAGCGTATCTCCCGCCAGGTCATGAAGGAGCTGAGCAAGATTGATGGTGTGAAAAGTGTGGCTCAGCGCACAGGTCGCGCGGAAAATGATGAGCACGCCGAGCCTGTGAGTGCATCCGAACTGCTGGTGCGTGTGGATTTGCACAAAGACCAGAAGGTGCTGCGCGGTGAAATCAGCAAAATCATCCACGGTATCCCCGGTACCGGTGGTATGATAGGCTTCCCCATCGCGCACCGTATCAGCGCCACGCTCTCCGGCTCCAATTCGGAAATTGCCATCAATATCTACGGCAATGAGTTGCCGCAAATCCGAGCCGCTGCCAAAAAAGCCGCTGAAATCCTCTCGGCTATGCCCGAAGTGGCTGATGCACGCGCCAACCGCGAGGTGATGGTGGATACCGTGTGTGTGGATTACAACCGCGAGATTCTTGCCGCCTACAATCTCACCGTGGCCGAGGCCGCAGAGCAGGTGTCTGCTGCGCTCAATGGACTGAAAATGGGCGAGGTGATTCGCAACCTCGACCACTGGAACATTGTGCTGCGCCTCGACCCCGAGCTGCGCACCAACGTGGATGATGTGCGCAACCTGCAGCTGGTGGCCCCCGGTGGCAAGGCCGTGCGCCTGTGCGATGTGGCGCAGGTTTACCGCACCGAGGTGACCAACCTCGTCTTGCGCGATAACACCATGCGCAAGGCCATGATTTCCTGCAACCCTGCACCCGATTCCAACCTGGGCGACCTGGCTGATGCCTGCCGCGAGAAGCTCGACCCCGTGATGCACGAAATGGGTTGCAGCGTGGAGTACGCCGGCACCATCAAGAGCCGGGAATCCGCCGCCCGCCGCCTGTATGTGACCGGGGCCATCGTCTGCGTGCTCATCGTGTTGCTGCTCTCCAGCTCCCTGGGCAGTGTGCGCCGCGCCGTTGTCACGCTCATCAACATCCCGCTCTGCCTGGTGGGTGGTATTATCGCCATCTTCCTCGCCTCGCCGGATACCATCAGCTCCCTCATGCAGGGCAGCTACACAGCCCCCATCCTCTCCGTCAGCTCCATTGTGGGCTTTGTCACGGTAGTGGGCTTTGCCATCCGTTCAGGCCTCATCCTGCTCAACCGCTATCGCGATTTGGAGCGCAGCGGCCACAGCGCAGAATCTGCCATTCGCAAGGGCTCGCTGGAGCGCGTCATCCCTATCATGATGACCTCCCTCACCACCATTCTGGGCTTGCTGCCCCTCATCTGGGCCAAGGACCAGCCCGGTGGCGAGCTGCTGGCTCCGCTGGCCATTGTGCAGTTTGGTGGCTTGGTGAGTGCTACCATCCTCAACCTGCTTGTGATGCCCGCCACCAGCAAAATCTTTGCCCCGTGGATTACCCCGGCTGAAAAGCAGTAAGCGTTTTCTTTCAGTATCTATCTCAAAAGCCCCTCTGAACCGTTTCCCGGCGTCAGAGGGGCCCTCTTTATCCCGCTCAAAACCCACTAATGGCGATTTGTCGCGCAGAATGCGCGACAACGGATTTCAAATTTTAGAATTTCAAATTTCACATTTGGAAAGTTCCCCGCGCCGCAGGCGCGGCAAGCTTTGAGCCCACGAAGTGGGCGGCATATTCGTAGCGACGGGG
>JAFYUJ010000015.1 GCA_017558555.1 Akkermansia sp. | reverse complement strand
GACATGTTGAATTTTTCTTATTATAATCCTACACGCTATGTGTATGGCCCCGGAGAATACCGCAACATTGGCACCCTGCTGCAGCCGATTGGCCGCAAAGTCCTGCTGCACTATGGTGGCGGCAGCGTGAAGCGCAGCGGGTTGTATGCAGCGGTGGTGGAATCTCTGCAAGCAGCCGGTCTTGCATGGGTGGAGCTGGGCGGAGTGAAACCCAACCCCAGCGTGGAATTAGTGCAGCAGGGGATTGAGCTGGCCCGCACCGAAGGTGTGGATTGTGTGCTGGCGGTGGGCGGCGGCAGCGTGATTGATTCTGCCAAAGCCATAGCGCTGGGTGTGACCCACACGGGCGATGTCTGGAAATTGTACACCCGAGAGGAGCAGCAAACCGCCACGCCCCTGCCCGTGGCCGTCATTCTCACCCTGCCCGCTGCCGGTAGCGAGAACAGCCCCAACACCGTGCTGACCCACGAACCCACGCGCCGCAAGCTGGGATACGGGCACGATGCCCTGCGCCCGGCGCTCAGCATTGTGAGCCCGGAGCTCTTCCTCACCCTCCCCCCGGAGCAGATGGCCTATGGGGCATGCGATATGCTCTGCCACATTTTTGAGCGCTACTTCACCAACACACCGGGCACCGAGCTGACGGATGCGCTGGGTGAAGCCACCATGCGCACCATCATGCAGCAGGCTTCCATCCTGCGCAGGGAGCCCCAAAACGAGCAAGCCTGGGGGCAGTTGGCCGTGGCCGGCACCGTGGCGCACAACAATCTGCTGGGGCTCGGTCGCGCCCAGAGCTGGGCCTGCCACGGGCTGGAGCATGAATTGAGCGCGGTTTACGATGTACCGCACGGCGCGGGGCTGGCAGTCATTGTGCCGACCTACTTCGAGCATGTGTGGCAGGCCAATCCCGGCATTTTTGCCCAATGGGCCACCAATGTGATGGGCGTCACCCCTTCCCGCGACACAGAACGGGTGGTGCGAGAGGGCATTGCCAGGCTCCGAGCCTGGTATCGCGAGCTGGGGCTGCCGCAAACCATGCAGGAGCTGGGCATCCCCGCCGATGCCGACTATGCAGCCATGGCTCAAGCCGCCCTCGCCGTCTACGGCCCGAGATTGGGCACCAGCCACTTACCCGGGGTGAAACCGGTCGATGTGGCAGATGCCGAGAGCATCTACCGCGCTTGTGTAGCCCCCGAGGCCTGATGCACCAGGCACAATAAACGCTCATTTTACACAGCGTTGCTCTTCTTTCATGAGAGCAACGCTGCATTTTTTCATCCCATGCATCCGTGAACATCAATGGATATGTCATGAGATAGATGCACTCAGTTGACCGGTACAATCCCCGCGCAGAAACAAATCCTGACGCTATTTAACATTGACAGCCGCTTCAGCTTCGTCTACACTAAACCCACCATGAAGAAGAGACTCCGCAAGAAGTACCGCGTGGGCGAGTTCCGCGAACTCTGCTTTAAGTTTACGTTCGACTACAAAGGCGATGTAGAATCCAATGATTGCGAACAGTTTTTGCACGCTTTCATCTCCGACTGCATCGAAGCTAACGGTCTGAACTGCGAGGGCAACATGACCGACGAAGGCTGCAACATCTGCGCCTTTGCGGAAGACCCGACCCAGACCAGCGAAGCCCAGCGCCAGGCTGTCAAGAGCTGGCTGGAAGCCCGCGAAGACGCCGAGCTGAAGGCAATGGGCGAGCTTGCCGACCTGTGGTACTACGTGGACTGATATCCCTTTGACGGGGTATCCCACACACCCTTTACAGGGGAGCTACGGCTCCCCTGCTCCGCTGATTTACACACGACACCTACAACGGAGAAAGCACACGAGAATGAACGAACAGCAGACACCGAACAAACCTATTTTTACAAAAGGGCTCAAGGGCGTCATCGCCAATGAGACAGGCTTGAGCGACGTACGCGGTGAGGAAGGACGACTCCTGTACTGCGGGTACGAGATTGAGGACTTGGTAGACCTGTGCTCCTTCACGGAGATTATCTACCTGCTACTCAACAAACGCCTGCCCAACCGCGAAGAGTTGGAGGGGCTGAAACAACGCCTGCGCAACGACCGCGAACTGCCCCAACCCATTCTCGATTTCTTCAAGAGTGCCACCAAGACGGCACGCCCGATGAGCGCCCTGCGCACGGCTGTATCCATGCTCGGCATGTATGACGACCGCACCAAGGACCCCAGCCAGATGAAGGAAATCGGGCTGTCGCTCATCGCCAAGATTCCGGTGATGGCGGCCTATTACTACCGCATCTGCCAGGGGCTGGATTTACCCCCCATCCGCACCGATTTGGATGAGGCCGCGCACTTCCTGTGGCTGTTGAAGGGGACGGAACCGGACCCGAACGAAGCACACATTCTGGATGTGGCCTACATTCTGCATGCAGACCACGGCATGAATGCCTCCACATTCTCCTCCCGCGTGACAGCCTCCACCCTGTCCGACATGTACTCCTGCATCACCTCGGCCATCGGCACACTCAAGGGGCCGCTGCATGGCGGCGCCAACGAAGCCGTGATTGAAATGCTCAAGGAAATCGGCTGCGAGGAAAATGTGGAAGCCTACATCAACGATAAGCTGGCACACCGCGAAAAGATTTTCGGCATGGGACACCGCGTGTACAAGACGCTGGACCCGCGCGCACCGCAGCTGCGCCGCATCGCCATCCGCCTGAGCCAGACCATCGGCGAACCGAAGTGGATACGCATGAGCGACATGATTGCCAAGATTGTGCGCTCCCGCAAGGGGCTCAATGCCAACGTGGACTTCTACTCTGCAACGGTGTACTACAGTCTGGGCATCCCCACCCGCATGTTCACCACCCTCTTTGCCATTGCCCGAGCCGCAGGCTGGGTGGCACAGATTCTGGAGCAGCTGGAAGACAACACTCTTTTCCGTCCCCTGTCCAAGTACACCGGCCCAGAAGAACCGCTTCTGGTCCCCGTGCTGGACATGCGCTGATCCCATTTCCCAAATTTCCTGCAAGCCGGAGTTTTCTAAGGACTCCGGCTTCTTTTTTGGGTCATACATCCGTGCATGCCCCAATTCACACTTTGCAAGCCAAACAAAGGTGTGTTAAAGTGAAGTTGAACACACGCTATGGAAACACCCAAGAACTACTACATTCCCACCGTTATCGAGAAAACAAGCCAGGGCGAGCGCGCCTATGATATTTACTCCCGCCTGTTGCTCGACCGCGTTATCTTCATCGGCACCGAGATTGATGACACGGTGGCCAATTCTGTGATTGCGCAGCTTCTTTTCCTGCAAATGACCGACCCGAAGAAGGATATCCACCTCTACATCAACTCCCCCGGTGGTTCCGTGACGGCAGGTCTTGCCATCTATGACACGATGCAGTTTGTCTCCTGCGACATCAACACCTACTGCATCGGCATTGCGGCCTCGATGGCCTCTGTTCTGCTGGCAGCCGGCACCAAGGGCAAGCGTTTCTGTCTGCCGAACTCGCACGTGATGATTCACCAGGTGCGTGGTGGTGCCCAGGGCACCGCAGCCGATGTGCAGCGCACCATCAACTTCATGTTCAGTCTGGATAAGCGCCTCACCGGCATCCTGGCACAGCACACGGGCAAGGATTTCGACACCGTGAAGCAGGACCAGGACCGCGATAACTACATGACGGCTGAGGAATCCATGGCCTATGGCCTGGTGGACCGCATCCTCACCAACAAGACTGAGCAGAAATAATTGAGCGCTTTTTATGGCCGATCAAAAACACATTTGCGACCTCTGCGGAGGCACAGAAAGCGAAGGCCGCCCCATGCTGCACATGGGCACCCTGGATTTGTGCTATCCCTGCATTGAGGGGATGAACTACCACATGTTCACCTCCAACGTGGGTGAAGTGGCGGCAGACCGCATTCTGTCGCTGGTGCGCGGCACACACCCGGAGCTGTTGCCGCAGGAGCCGGAGGATGAATCCTCTCTGTTGGAGGTACAGACCCGCAGCCAGGACGAGCTGCCCACCCCCAGGGAACTGCACGCCATGCTGGACAACTACGTCATTGGCCAGGATTTTGCCAAGCGCACCCTCTGCGTGGCTGTGTACAACCACTACCTGCGCCTGCGCCAGGCCAAGAGCGATGACGGCACAGAGGTGGAAAAGAGCAACATTTTGCTGGCCGGTTCCACCGGCAGTGGCAAGACCTTGCTGGCCAAGACCCTGGCCCGCATTCTGGATGTCCCCTTCTGCATTGTGGATGCCACCACTCTGACGGAGGCCGGCTACGTGGGCGAAGATGTGGAAAACATCATCCTGCGCCTGCTGCAAGCCGCGGATATGAATGTGGCCAAGGCCGAGCGCGGCATCATTTATGTGGATGAAATCGACAAAATCGGCCGCAAGACACAGAATGTCAGCATCACCCGCGACGTATCCGGCGAGGGTGTGCAGCAAGCCCTGCTCAAGATTGTGGAAGGCACGGAATGCAACATCCCGCCCAAGGGTGGCCGCAAACACCCCAACGAACAGTACATCCGCGTGAATACGGAAAATATCCTCTTCATCTGCGGTGGCGCCTTTGTGGGGCTGGAAGGCATCATCCGCAAGCGCATCGGTTCCTCCGCCATGGGCTTTGCCTCCATCGAGGAAGACCGTAACACCAAGGAATACACCGAAGAGGAGATTCTTGCCAAGGCGATGCCGGAAGACTTCTTCATGTTCGGCATGATTCCGGAGTTGATGGGGCGTCTTCCCATCTTTGCCCCGCTGACCACCCTCACAGAAGAGCAACTGGTGAACCTGCTGACCGAGCCCAAGAATGCGCTGGTGAAGCAATACGCCAAACTGATGGGGATGAGCGGCATCAAGCTCAAGGTGGATGACAAGGCCCTGCACGCCATGGCCAGGCAAGCCATTGAGCGCGGTACCGGCGCACGCGCGCTGCGCGGCATTTTCGAGCGCATCATGCTTGATGTGATGTACGAAGCCCCCAGCGACAAGACGATAGACAAGGTCACCATCACCGAGGATGTGGTCCTGGGCAAAGGCAAGCCCCGCATCACCCGCCGCAAAAAAGCCTGATAAGAAGCAAAGCCATGTTGGTACTGGGCATAGAATCGAGCTGCGATGAAACAGCTGTCGCCCTCATCGAGGGACAAGCCGGAGGCGAACCCCGCGTCCTCAGCTCGGTCATCTCCACCCAGATTCCCCTGCACCGGCTCTACGGTGGAGTCATCCCCGAGCTGGCTTCCCGCAATCACTCCACCAACCTGCCCGGCGTGCTGAAAGAGGCGCTGGAGCAGGCCGGACGCAGCATCCACGATGTGGATGTGTTTGCCAGCACGGCTGGCCCGGGGCTGGTGGCCGCGCTTCTGGTGGGCAACACTGCCGCCAAGGCTCTGGCGCTGACAGCACGCAAGCCCTTCATCGCCATCAATCACATGGAAGGGCACCTGCTCTCTCCTTTCATTGGCAGAAAAGAAGGGCTCGTGCCGCACTTAGGGCTGGTTGTATCCGGTGGCCATACGCTGTTGATTGATGTCCAGGGCACGGGTGAGTACAGCCTGCTGGGACGCTCCCGCGACGATGCCGCCGGCGAAGCCTTTGACAAGGTGGCCAAGATGCTTGATTTGCCTTATCCCGGGGGCCCGGAAATTGATAAGCGCGCAGCTTTGGGTGATGCAACGCGCTTCACCTTCCCCCGCCCAATGATGCACGAACCGCATCTGGATTTCTCTTTCTCCGGGCTCAAGACCGCGGTGCTCTACACTCTGCCCACGCTGGTAGAGAGCGGCAACCCGCATGATTTACCGGAACAGGATATGAATGACCTGTGTGCCGGAGTGCGCCAAGCCATCATCGATGTTCTCATCCATAAGACGATGAAAGCCGCCAAGCAATCCGGCCACAAGGTGATTGCTGTCTCCGGCGGTGTATCGTGCAACAAAGAGCTGCGCGAACAAATGGCCGAGGCCTGCCGCCGCCGCAAGATTGAACTCGTGCTCCCGCCCGCGCATTTCACCACCGACAACGCCGCCATGATTGCCTATGCAGGCTATCTGCGCGCCCAAATCGGTGCTTATTCCCCATTGGATACCCCCGTGGATCCCAACTTGAAGCTGACCGGTAAACAGCTGAGAAAATGAAATCAAGGACCAGGGATTAAGGAATAAGGATTAGGGATTAAGGAATAAGGATTAGGGGGGATAATGAAAGAAGAATATACAAGCGAGCGGTATCAGGAGCTGAGAGCGCGGACAAAAGACTTCGGGCTCCGGGCTATTCGCTTGTGGCAATCTCTTCCGGAACAAACAGATGCACAGATTATCGGCAAACAACTTTTACGTTGCGCCACGTCCGTTGCAGCCAATTATCGGGCTGCTTGCCTGGCAAAAAGTGATAAAGACTTATTACACAAGCTTAAAACCTGCCAGGAAGAAGCAGATGAAAGCACCCTGTGGATTGAATATCTCATCGAAGCAAACATCATCCCGGCACAACGCCTTGAATCCCTGTTGGATGAATCCAAACAACTGACAGCCATCATGACGGCGGCCACCATCACCATCTCCCGCCGCCTGAACAACATCCACCATTAATCCTTAATCCTTAATCCTTAATCCTTAATCCCTAATCCCTAATCCTTAATCCCTCAAAATGTCTTTACGAGAAAAACTGAATGAGATTCTGCCCCAGCTGCTTCCCACCCGCGAGGAAGACGCCATCAAGGGCACGGAGCTCATCGCCCGAGTACGCGCCATCTTGGGGGATTCGTACTCCGACCGCTCGCTGCGTTCGCAATTCTCCTTCATCGCGCTGGAGGAAGACTCCTGCCTGGCTCGCGTCCCGAATGGTCAGGGCTACTACCTGCGCACTCAGGATGAAGCGCCCTCGCTGCACAATATCTTTGCCGATGAAAACGGCGCAGGAGCCACAGGGCATTCCCCCCTGCACAAGGCCCTGGCGCTGGCCGTGAGACTGTGTGATACAGCCGGCATGGGTGTCTTTGTTTACCCGGTGGAAGAGGAAGAAAGCTGGCTGCACCCGGATTTGGTGGCAGTTCACTGGCCGGCAGGCACCCGCAACGAAGAAGGCGCCTACCTGGTCGACACAACGGCTGAGAACCAGGCGCCGGTGTACCGAGCCGTATGTGTGGCATTCAACGATGGCGATGAAAGCTGCCGCAAAGCTTTTTTCCGGGCGCTTTCCTGCGGTAACTGGGCACACGAAACCACCCTGCTCCTGCTGCCGGGGGAAAGCGAAGAAGCGGCGGATTTGGATGTGCTGCAAAGCCTCGCAGCCCAATACGGCGCAGGCATCCACCTGGTGGATGCAGATTTGGAGCGTCTTCCCCGCGCAGATGATCTTTACCGGGCAGAAGCAGATGAAGCCCGCGAGATTCTGGCGCAGATTCCCCGAGTGGAACTGGCGGCACCCCGACACAGTAGCCTGCGCGCCCCCCTGCCCGATGCCATCTCCATGGTCACCCAATGGGTGGAGCACTGCATCAACAAAGGCCGCATTGAGCCCTTTGAGCAACGAGTAGCCATCTATTAAACTTCATGCATGCCATCAAACAGTTTCTGCGCCGCTACGCCCTGCTACTGGCAGCTCTGCTGCTGGGGGTATATGCATTGGGCTCAGCCCTGTGGGAACTGGGCAACACGGCATTCTACGCCCACAAAGCTGTGGTGATTCCCGGCACCGTCACCGATGTGCGGCAGCGACCCTTTGAATCCATGACGGAAGCGTTGACGCATGGTAATCTCTGCGCATCGGACGCGACTGCCTACCAACCCTTCGTGACATTCACCCTCCCGGCCGGTATCAGCATCAACAAAATGATGCCCGACTTGGATTGCGATGATTACACGCTGCACCAAGCGGTAGAAATCATCACCCACCCGCACGATCCGAACCAGGCACACATTTACAAAGGTAAATTCCTTTGCGGGTGGTCGCTCATGAAGCTGGTGGCGGGGCTTATTCTGCTCATTCCCTGCTGGTTCAGACTGCGCAAAAAACGCGGAGCTCGCAAGCAAAGTAAAAAACAACATTCACACGCACCCCGAAAAACACGCAACGAAGACGATGATTTTGCCCTGGAGGCTCCGGAACCCGGCCCGGCAAAAAAACGCCGCACCCGCAAAAGTTCATCCACCGGCACCTCTGCCCCCAAGCGCAAGAAATCTGCGACTTCCGGAGGCTCATCCCGTTCCAAAAAATCATCAGCCAAAGTAAGTTGAGCACAGCTTCGGCAACCTGCATATCCAGCTTGACTTGCGCGTGTCGCTCGGGTATCATCTCGCGCAATGAAACATTTATATCTTCTATATGCCTTGGCTGTTGCTGCGATGAGCGGCGGCATTGTTCCCTATGCTTTGGCCGATGATACGCCAACCGCTACGCTGGAAGCAGTGAGTGAAACCGCAGACACACAAGAAAGCAAAATCCACAGCTGCATCAAGAACATGAAGCGGATTTCCGGTAAGGTAAATCCCAACGCTGATGTTTATGTTCTCATCGTGTTTACCGACATGCATGTAGATAATCTGTGTGGAGGTCGGGAAGACATCAAAGAGGTGACAAAGGCATTCAAAGAAGGCGGAGTTGCCAAAATCTTGCAGAAAATTCAAAAGAAAAAGAACGTGCAAACGATACTTGCCGTGAGGGAAGGCACCAACTTGAAACACGTGAAGAAGCATATTGTCAAATGGCTCGCGCTCAAATGCCCCATTATGGAGTACCAGCCGCTTGATGAAGCTTTCACAAGCGTAGCAGGAGACCAGGATATGGTCATTGCCTATTCCTCAAAGGGCGAGCTCATTGTCGAGGGCTCTATCGATATGGTTGCTCACACCATGGATCGATTCCTGGAAGAATTGAACCAATGGATGGCCGAGCACCAACATTAAAGTCAGAGCCAAACCCGCATTTGCGACCTTTTCATGGCAGTCAGCTCGCATTCCCGCAAGCTGACTCATTCCTTGCTTTACATGCGGGCTAAAGCGTGCTAGATATTTTCTTTCTACAGGCGTGCCGCATCCAGCAATGAACAATTTACTTTCCATCGAAGAACTCACGGGGGAACAGATTCAGGAACTCCTCCAATTGGCTCACAGACTCAAGGCCGAACGTGGTCAGCACCGAGAGCAACCGCTTGCCGGCCAGACCTGGGCTCTCATTTTCTCCAAATCCTCCACCCGCACCCGCGTATCTTTTGAAGTGGGTATCTCTGAACTGGGCGGTCGTCCCATGTTCCTTTCCACCCGCGACATCCAGCTGGGGCGCGGCGAACCCATCAAGGACACAGCCCGCGTACTGGGGCGCATGATTCACGGCGCCGTCATTCGCACCTATGGTCAGGATGAAGTGGTGGATTTTGCCCACTATTCCAAGCTGCCGACCATCAACGCCCTGACCGATCAGGAGCATCCCTGCCAGATTCTGGCAGACCTGCTGACGCTGGAAGAAAAATATGGCGTAGGCGCATGGAAGGATATGAAGATTTCTTTCCTGGGCGATGTGGACAACAACATGGGCCGCTCCTGGATGTGGGCAGCCAAGCACCTGGGCTTTACCCTGGCTCTGGCCGGCCCGGCTCATGCTCTCCCCAAGCCTGAAACCCTGGCTGCCATCAACTACGATGGTATCATCTGCACCACCGATGCCGAGGAAGCCGTGCGCGATTGCACCGTCATCAACACCGATACGTGGATTTCCATGGGTCAGGAAGCAGAAAAAGGCACGAAGGAGCAGGCTTTCTTCCCCTACCAGGTGAATGACGAATTGCTGCGCGTAGCCGCCCCCGGTCACAGCGTATTCCACTGTCTGCCGGCATACCGCGGATATGAAATCACCGATGAGGTGTTGGAAGCACACGCACCCATCATCTTCACGGAGGCAGAAAACCGTCTGCATGCGCAGAAAGCCGTTCTCTACACGCTGGCAACCTCTTCTCGCTGAGCCATGAGCTACAATGAACGCATAGAGGAGCTGCTGGATGACATGTCCGTCTTTGAAGACTGGACAGAGAAGTACGAGTTCATCATCTCTCTGGGGCGCAAATTGCCCGCCATGCCTGAAATATACCGCAAACCGGGCAACCTCATCAAAGGCTGCCAGAGCCGCGTGTGGGTAGGCACAGAGATGTTTATGGGGCAAATGATGATTCATGCCGACAGTGATTCACTCATCACAAAAGGGCTGATTGCGCTGTTCATCCGCCTGCTTTCCGGGCTGACTCCCGATGAAATCATTGCCGCCGACCTGAGCAAGCTGGATGCATGCGGACTGCGCGAGCACTTGGCCTCCACGCGAGCCAATGCGCTTTCCACCATGGCCGCCACCATCGTCAAGGCCGCTCAGGCAGCCCGCTGAAGCTTGATAGTTCATGAAAAAGCAGCTTTCCCAACTGCTGAGTGAGCGACAGGCACGCCTGCCGCAGCAAACAGATGCCTACCGAGTATCAGATGGCACTCCCTGGCCAGAGGTCTTCGTAGATGCTCTGGCAGACCGCTTTCTGGTATCCCTGCGCAGCACGACCCTGCCCGCTGATTTGCAGCAACAACTCCAGGCTACGGGGCAAAGCGTCTACCTGAAGCAGTTGGACAATGACATAAAGCTGCCCCCGCAGCATCTTTGCGGCCCGGAGCAGGAGGAGAGATTCCCCATCATGGAAAACGGCGTACGCTACATGATGGACATGGCCGCCGGCTATTCCCAGGGGATTTTCCTGGACCAGCGAGACAACCGAGCTGAAGTACGCCGCCGCTGCACCCCCGGCACCACCCTGTTGAATACCTTTGCGTACACCGGCGCATTCTCCGTCTGCGCAGCTATGGCCGGTGCCACCACTACCACGCTGGATTTGGCACAGCCCTGCCTTACCTGGTGCAGGGAAAACATGGAACTGAATGGGATTGACCCCTCCCAGCATTATTTCTGCAAGGGAGACGTGCTGCATTGGCTGGAACGCTTTGCGCGACAAGGCCGCAAGTTCGACGCTATCGTGCTGGACCCCCCCACCTTCTCCCGTGATGAAAAAGGACGCATCTGGCGAGTGGAGCGCGACTACGGCAAACTGGTAGCCAAAGCGGCTGCATGTCTGGCCCCCGGTGGCTGGATGCTGTGCACCACCAACTGCCGCAAACTCACCCCCGCAGCTTTCCGGCGTATGGTGGCCGAGGGCATTCCCGGCGCAGCACTGCACACCGCCCCCATGCCATTCGACTTTGATGGCGAACCCTACCTGAAAACCATTTGGGCAGATTTAACGTAAGCCATGGCACCTGATATCCCCTCATTTGTGCGCTGGGATACACCACACCTGTTTGTGGTAGGCCTCACGCTGCTGGCCACCTGCATCATCGCGCTGCTGGGCAAGCACTGCCGAGAGGAAACAAGGCTGCGCATCGGCAAGGGCATAGCCGTCACCCTGGCCCTCATGTTCGTGACGGAGTTCAGCTGGCGCTTTCTGGGCTACAATGGCAAGGTCTGGCAAGAGAATCTCCCCCTGCACTTCTGCTCGGTCATGGTGATAGTCTCCATCATCGCGCTGGGCTGGCGCAAGCGTTGGGCATGCGCTATGGTCTATTTCGGCGTACTGACAGCCAGTGTGCAAGGACTGATTACCCCGGCTCTGGAGGATGGATACCCCACCTTCTCTTTCTGCATTTTCTTTCTGTCACACGGTATGCTCTTCCTGTCGGCCATGGCCGTCATCTTCCTGCTGCGCTGGAAAGCCCGTCGCAAAGATATTCTGCGCACCCTGTTTCTGTTTGATGCGTATATTCTTGCCATCATTCCGATCAACCTCTGGCTGGGCACGAACTACTGCTTCACCCAGAAAAGCCCGGTACCCGGCTGCATCCTCGATTACCTGGGAGCAGCCCCATGGTATTACCTATGGCTGCAGCCCGCCATTCTGGGCATTTTTGCCCTCATGTACCTACCTCTCAAGGAACGCTACGCCAAGTCCTGACTCGCGAATATGCAGGGTACTGCATAAAATTTTTTTGAAAAAAGGCTTTTCAAGCTGTATCTTTCTGGTATAATCCGCGCGTCTGACCGCGACCGCGCAGACTTTTGTTTGCCGAAGCGGAACCCAGACCGCAACCAACAATATGTCTGACTACACCACACGTGTCATTGATGAGGTTCGCGCAAAAAATGCGAACGAACCCGAGTTCCTGCAAGCTGTGCAGGAAGTGATTTCCACCATCGCTCCCGTTCTCTCTGCGAATAAGAAATACGAGAATCATTGCATCCTTGAACGTATCGTTGAGCCCGAGCGTACCATCATCTTCCGAGTACCCTGGGTGGATGATCATGGTGCTGTCCGCGTGAACCGCGGCTATCGTGTTGAGTTCAACAGCGCTATCGGGCCGTACAAGGGTGGCCTGCGTTTCCACCCCTCTGTCAACTTGGGCATCCTCAAGTTCCTCGGCTTCGAGCAGGTTTTCAAAAACTCCCTCACCACCCTGCCCATGGGTGGCGGCAAGGGCGGCTCCGACTTCGACCCCAAGGGTAAGAGCGACCGAGAAGTCATGGCTTTCTGCCAGAGCTTCATGACCGAACTTCAGCGCCACATCGGCCCGGATACCGACGTTCCCGCCGGCGACATTGGTGTGGGCGGCCGCGAAATCGGTTACATGTTTGGCCAGTACAAGCGCCTGCGCAACGAGTTCACAGGCGTGCTGACCGGCAAGAAGCTCAACTGGGGTGGTTCCCTTATCCGCCCGGAGGCAACCGGTTATGGCTGCGTGTATTTTGCTCAGAACATGCTTGCCACCAAGGGCGATGACCTCTCCGGCAAGGTGTGCGTGGTATCCGGTTCCGGCAACGTGGCTCAGTACCTGGTGCAGAAGCTCAACCAGCTGGGTGCCAAGGTTGTCACCATGTCCGACTCCAATGGCTATGTCTTCGACCCCGCCGGTATCGATGCTGAAAAGCTCAACTGGATTATGGAGCTCAAGAATGTGCGCCGTGGCCGCATCAAGGAATATGCTGATGCATTCCCCGGTGTGCAGTACTTTGAAGGTCAGCGTCCCTGGAGCGTCCCCTGCGACTGCGCATTCCCCTGCGCCACGCAGAACGAAATCAACGGTGCGGAAGCTGCAACCCTTATCAAGAATGGTTGTAAGCTTGTGGCCGAAGGTGCCAATATGCCCACCGATCTTGATGGCATCAATGCCTATCTGGAAGCCAAGATTCTCTACGGCCCGGCCAAGGCTGCCAATGCCGGTGGTGTTGCCACCTCCGGTCTGGAAATGTCCCAGAACAGCATGCGCCTGAACTGGTCCAGCGAAGAAGTGGACGCCAAGCTCTTCTCCATCATGAAGAACATCCACGAAAACGCATACAACCACGCTCGCGAATTCTCCGCCGACAGCACCGGCGACTTCACCAACTACGTGGCCGGTGCCAACATCGCCGGCTTTGTCAAGGTGGCTGATGCCATGATTGACCAGGGTGTGGTCTGATAAAGAGCGTATTGCATACATCCTTATAAGCCGAAGCAGAGCTTGCCATGCAGGCTCTGCTTCTTGCTTTTTTTGCGCGGGTTGCGTCAGCAGGCCGTTTGAAGCTTGAAGCAGGCCCCGCTATATGCTAATATGATCACATGGTACGTTTTTACGGACAGATTCTGACTCTCGTGCTGGCCTTGATTGCAATGGTAGGCAGCACCGCCGTGGCCGCCCCCATGGCGAAGCGTACACCCGATGGCAAGTGGGCATTTGTACCCCTTGCAGATGGATTTGACTATCCTGTGGGCAAACCCAATGGCGAAGGCTACTACAAAGCCCGCGGCCTGCGTCTCAAAACACCCCGCCACATGGGCGAAGACTGGAACGGCAATGGCGGTGGCAACTCCGACTTGGGCGACCCCGTATATACCATTGGCACCGGTCTTGTCACCTATGCTGATGACGCTCGTGGACGCTGGGGCAAAGTGGTGATTGTGCGCCACGCTTTCCGTGAGCCCCGCTCAGGCAAAGTGCTTTGCTGCCAGACGCTTTACGGGCATTTGGACCGCATTGATGTGCGCCTGGGGCAGATTGTACGACGTGGCGACCAGGTGGGCACCATCGGCACAAACCGCGGCATGTTCCCCGCCCACTTGCATGCAGAATTGCACTACAACGTACTGGCCAACTGCGGGCAACAGGGCATCCCCAAAAACAGCCGTAACTATGGCGACTTAACTGAGTTCATTGAGCGCTACCGCCGACTCAAGCCCGAGGTCAAGTACATCAAGCTGCCGATTGGCTGCTTCCTGCCCTACAAAGACACAGAAGGTCTGTGATATGAAGATTTGCCTCTTCGGGGGAAGCTTTGACCCGGTGCACAGCGGCCACCTCACCATTGCGGAGGCGGCACAGCACAGCACCAACCTGGACAAGGTCATTTTCCTGCCGGCGGCATGTTCCCCATTCAAAACAGGTAAAGCCACGCTCTTCAGCGCAGAAGAGCGCATGCACTTACTACACCAGGCAACGCAGGCACACTCTTGGGCTGAGGTTTCAGATTTGGACTTAACGCTCCCGCCCCCCAGCTGGAGCTGGCGATTGGTAGAACACTACCGCACCGCTCACCCCACAGCGGAATTGTTCTGGCTCATGGGGACCGACCAATGGGAACAGCTGCACCGCTGGGCCAGGTATGATTACCTGATAGCCAACCTTACGTTCATTGTATACCACAGAGGCAGCTGCCCAGCCCCCAGAAACGATGCCCGCTCCCTTTTTGTGGAGGGACACCACCCCGCTTCATCCTCCGCCATACGTGAAGCGCTGCAACACCACACACCCATCCCCGATGGATGGCTGCCTGATGGCATAGAAGCCGCTGCGCGCCGATTTCTCGGGCGCGACTGATGCGTTTTTGCTGGACACAGGCCTTTCTCGCGGGTATAATCGTTGGCGTATGAATCCTCCGGCAATAGCAATTGACGGGCCTGCCGCTTCCGGCAAGTCTACTGTGGCAAAGCTCATCGCTAAAGAACTCGGTTACACCTTCATCAACACCGGTGCCATGTACCGTGCCGTCACATGGTACACGCTGCAACAGGGGGTCAACCCCACCGATGCGAACGCTGTGAAGGCTTTGTTGCCCAACATCCCCTTGTCTTTTGGCAAAGAGGGTGCCATGTCCACGGTGCTTTGCGAGGGGCGCGTACTTGGAGAGGAGCTGACCGCTCCGGAAACCAACGAATACGTATCCACCATTGCAGCTATTCCCGAAGTACGCGCGCTGCTGGTTGCCAAACAACGTGAGTACAACAACGCCGAACCCGTGGTGATGGAAGGCCGCGATATCGGCACCGTTGTCTTCCCGAATACTCCTTTCAAATACTTTGTAACAGCTTCTGAAGAAGTGCGCGCCGCCCGCCGCGCCGCTCAGGGGCTTACTGATTCCATTGCCGAACGCGACCGCAAGGATTCAGCCCGCGCTTGCGCCCCGCTGACGCAGGCGGCCGACGCTACCCTCGTCGACACCTCAGACTTGAGCATTGATCAAGTCGTGGCTAAGGTCGTGGCCGACATCCGTGCAAAACTTGAAGCAAACGCCTGATTTCTGATACTGCCATGAGATCCATGAATCCCATTTACTTCCTCATCCTGCGCATTGTGCAGGGTGTGGCTCAGTCTTTCTTCAAGCTCAAAGTCATCAACCGTGAAAAGTTGATTGAAGAAGGCGCATGCATCTATGTGATGAATCACCAAAGCTTCCTGGACCCGCCCATGATTGGGCAGCTGTTCGCTTCCACCAACGTGCATTTCCTGGCACGCAAGACCCTGTTCGACAACGCATTCCTGGGAGCCATCCTGCCCTACTGCAATGTGGTTCCCATCGACCAGGAACAGCCCGACCCCGGCAGCATTCTGAAGGTTCTGCGCTTGGTCAAGGGCGGTGGCCGCATCATCATTTTCCCGGAAGGTTCCCGCTGCCCGGATAACCAGATTCATGAGGCCATGCCCGGCATCGGTCTCATCTTGGGCCGCCTGCAGGGTGTGCCCATTCAGCCGCTCCGCATTGAAGGCGCTTACGATTGTCTGCCCATCCACAGCAGCAAGTTGCGTTTCAAACCCATCACCATTTCCATTGGCGACCCCATCCCGTTCACCAAGGAAGAGCTGCGCGCCAAGGGCCGCGCCGGACAGCTGGCCATTGGCAAGAAGGTGATGGATGCCATCCGAGCTTTGCCCACAAGCTGCTAACGCATGCTCTCTGCCCTGCGCTTGTTGAACTTCCGGTGTTACCCGGCGCTCCGCTGGGAAATACCGCCGGAAGGTGCCATCTTGCTGGGAGACAACGCACAGGGTAAAACCAGCCTCATGGAGGCTATGTGCCTGGCGCTGACGCTGCATTCCCCCCGCGCCACGCGCATGGAACCGCTCGTATCCCACGGATGCAGCGGCTTCGGCGTCTCGTTGGATACAGATTTGAGTACCCGGCGTATGTCTTGGGAATCCCGCAAACTCTCCCTGCATGTTGATGGTTTGCCTTGTCGGGATTATTCCGTCTACCTGGCAGATGCCCCACCTGTCGTATGGTTGAGTAATGGCGACATCTCCCTTGTAAGCGGAGGCGCAGAAGAACGCCGCAAATATCTGGATTTTCTGGGGAGCCAATGGCACCCGCACTATCGGGCTTCATTGCAAGCATACCGCAAAGCATTGAAAGCCCGTAACATGTTGCTGCGCAATCCAAGGCGAAGCAAAGAAGCGCTGCACAGCTACGCCATGGTCATGGCACAACACGGCGAAATTCTCATCCACTTGCGAAGCCAGCTGTTGCAGTTGCTGCAACCCCACATCACCCAGCTGCATACCCAAATCTCCGGCAAGGCGGAGCAAGTGGACATGGCCTACGCGCCCGCCACCACAGGGGAACTGCTCTGCGCCATTGATGCTGCTACCGAAGCCGATGAAAAAAGCGGTTGTACAACGGTGGGCCCGCATCGGGATGATTTCCAGCTTCTCATCTCCGGCGTTTCTGCGGCGACGTTTGCATCAGAGGGACAACAAAGAACGCTCTCTACAGCTCTTCTGTTGGCTCAATCCGGGCTGCTGAGAGAGGAAACAGGCGCACCGCCCGTCCTCTTCATCGATGACATTTTCGGCGAGTTAGACCCGAGCCGCCGCCAGGCTTTGCTGAATGCGCTGCCCGAGGATGGGCAAACATTCATCACCACCACGCACCTGACGTGGCTGAATGATACTGCCATTCCCCTGCCCGTTCAAAAAATACGCGCAGGGCGGATTCAATAATCCAACACCGGAGACGAAGGGGCCGAGGGGTCCACTTCCGGCACGCTTGCCGTAAAAGCGGCTACATCTTTCAAATACTCCCGCCACTCGATAAAACGCATGGGCGGCATGGAGGTCAGCATCATACGAAAGCGCGAGATGCGACGCTCAACATCCTCCAACAACGCAGCAGGCAGCTGCGACACTGCTTCTGCAATGGCCTCCAAATGCTCCACAGCCCGGTGGCATACCAAGGGCAAATCGCAGCCCGCTTTCAGAGCAAGGGCAACAGATTGCGCAGGGCAATAATGGTTGGCTATGGCACCCATGCACAAATCATCCGTAAAGAGGACGCCATCATACCCCAATTGCTCACGCAAAAATCCCTGTACAAGCGAGGGAGATAAAGAACTGGGCAACTGTGCATCAATATCCGGCAGCATGATGTGCGCTATCATCAGGGAGGGCAATTCCGGCATCAGGGCCGTAAACGGTATGGCAGCCTCCTGCAGGAACGCATCTTTATCCCCGCGAATGACAGGCAAAGAGAAATGCGGATCCACCTCTGCCGCCCCCATGCCGGGGAAATGCTTCCCGCACGACATCAACCCTCGCCGAACAAATGCCCGATTCCACACCCCGGCCCGGGAAATGACATCTTGCGTGTCGCTTCCCCAACAACGACCAGGCAACGCATTGGTGCGGGTGGATGCCAAATCCAACACCGGGGCAAAATTCGTGTTGATACCCAAAGTGTACAAACACTGCGCATTGTAATATGCCGCCTGGGTGATGATATGCTCACTCTGCGTAGCTGAAAGTGCGGAAGCCGAGGGCAAGCATACATCTATGCCCGCTGTGCGCACCACACGCCCGCCTTCCTGGTCTATGGCAATGACCGGCGCATCCGGCCCCAGTGTCAGCCGACGCAACTCATCCGTCAATTCACGGGTGAGTTCATAATCCGTGATATTGCGGGAGAAAAGGATATAACCTGCCGGCTGCAGGCGAGTAAAGAGCTCACGCTCCCTTTCTGTCAGGATAATGCCCTCTACGCCTGCGATAACCGGCAGCATGTTGCAAACTTACTTAGCGCCGAAAATAGTAGCGCGGGTAAACATGGGATAGACGGGAACCCCACGTGCCTCGATAGCCTCACGGCCACCTTCTTCGCGGTCCACCAGCACCAGAGCTGCCACCACCTTGCCACCTTCAGCTTCAATGGCATCGATAGCTTTCAGCGTGGAACCGCCCGTGGTGATAACGTCATCCACCACAATCACATCCTGACCGGCCTCAAAGTTGCCTTCGATGCGCTTGCCACGGCCGTGATCCTTGGCTTCCTTGCGCACAGTGAAGACCTTGAGCGGCTTCTCTGCAGAAGCAGAGTACATGCCAATAGCCAGAGAAATAGGATCAGCACCCATCGTCATACCGCCAATGGAAACGGCAGAGGGGAACTTCGGCAGAATTTCTTCCTGCACCAGGTTCCAACCGACTTCACCAATAAGATTGGCACCGCGAGCATCCAACGCAGTGATGCGGCAGTCGCAATACATATCGCTCTCCTTGCCGGAGGCCAAAATAAAATGACCGGTTTTAATGGACTTGGTCAACAGGATATCAAGAAGTTCTTTCTTAGCTTCGCTCATAACGACCTTATTCTACCCTGCCCGCCCCATAAATGCAACCCTAAAGCCACAGAAGACTGCACCTGATGACCACATTTACCCCCTATTTCTGAACGGAGCGGAGGTAAATTAATCACAATCCACCTGAAATGGTTACTTTTTACGCACTGTGTGATTGACGCGGGGGGGTTCTTGGTGTAGAGTAGTCAACGGAAGTGTGGTTTCTCTCACCACACGCCTGAATGCTTAAACCTCTCGTTTTCCCCGTGTACTCGAACGAAAATTACCTTCTGGACCTACTGGTTGAAGCCGGTGCCATCGATGCTGGCACCCTTGATGCCATTCGAGATCAGCTCTCCCCCATGGATAGTGTGGTTGACTATCTCATCAAGAACGGCTACATGACCGGCGACTATATTGCACAGGTTGCTGCTGTCAATTCCGGCATGGAGTTTGTTGATTTAACTCAATTTGAAGTCGACCCCGGCATCATCGCCAGCGTCAACGGCGAAATCGCACGCCGCGTGGGCTTCCTGCCCATCGGGGATGATGGTTTCTCCCTGCAAGTCGCCATTGCCGACCCCTTCGCCATGGAAACGCTGGACAGTCTGCCGCAGTTCCTTGGCCGCGATGTGGCTTTCTTTGTTGCGTCTGACCAGGAATTGCAAAAGGCCATTGCCAAGTACTACCCGGAGAAGAAGACATACGCCAAGGGAGACACGGAATCCCCCATCATTGACTTGGTCGACACCATGTTCAACGATGCCCACACCATGCGCGCATCCGATATTCACATCGAGCCCATGGAAGACCGCGTGCGCATTCGTTTCCGCGTGGACGGCCGATTGGTAGAGGTTGCCAATCACCCCAAAAAGCTTCTCGGGCCCATTGTTGCGCGTCTCAAGGTGATGAGTACCACCATGAGCATCGCAGAAAAGCGCGTGCCGCAAGACGGCCGTATTGAACTTGATTTGAGAGACGGAGCCCACATTGACCTCCGTGTCAGCACCGTGCCGACCAACCACGGGGAATCCGTCGTGATGCGTATTCTTGATAAATCCGCTCTGGCTCTTGGTCTGCCGCAGCTGGGCTTCCTCTCCGATGACGAGGCCACCTTTGACCGACTTGTTACCCTGCCCGACGGCGTCATCCTCGTGACAGGCCCCACCGGTTCCGGTAAGACAACCACGCTGTACGCCTGTCTCAACCACCTGAACCGACCGGATAAGAAGATTATCACCGCTGAAGACCCGGTGGAATACGAGCTTTCCGGCATCAACCAAGTGATGATTCGAACGGAAATCGGCATGACATTCGCCGCTGCCCTCCGCGCTATGCTGCGCCAGGCTCCCAACATCATCATGATTGGTGAAATTCGAGACGGGGAGACCGCCGCTATTGCCATTCAGGCAGCCATGACAGGTCACCTCGTCCTTTCCACCCTGCACACCAATGATGCTCCCTCCTCCGTGGCTCGTCTTGCAGATATGGGTGTGGACCGCTTCCTCATTGCATCTGCCGTGCGCGCCATCATGGCCCAGCGTCTCTGCCGCTGCCTCTGCTCTTGCAAGCTGGATGGCCAGCTCACGCAAAAACAGGCAGCCACCCTCGGCATCGATATCACCCGCCCCGTCAAGGTCCCCAATCCCGGTGGTTGCGACAAGTGCCGCGGCAAGGGCATGAAGGGCCGTATGGGTATCTTCGAAATCTTCCAGGTGACGGACGATGTGCGTGGCCTCATCAACTCCAACCTCACCTCTGCACAGCTGCGCAAGCGCGCTCGCGAGCTGGGCATGCGCACCCTGCGAGAAGACGGCATCCGCAAGGTATTGGCCGGCCGCACCTCGGCCGATGAAGTCATCCGCGTGACCACCGGCGATGCCAGCTAACCCTCATCTCTCACTATTCACCTCTCTTTCATATTATGGATACTGATGTAACATTGGATGTTTTCATCAACAACGGCATGATTGACCGCTCCCTGGCTAAGGAAGTCAAGGAAGAAATGTCTAACAGCGGCAAGGAACTGTGGGAGACTCTGATCGACTTCGGCATCATTGGCGCACCGGAGGATTTCTGGAGCATCATTGCCACGGAAGTGGGCGCCCAGTACATTCAGCTGGAAGGTTTTGTCCCCCCGTCTGATTTGCTCGCCCTCATTCCGGCAGCTCAAGCTCGTTTGCTGGGGGCTCTTCCCATTGAATACCGCGAGGGCGAAGGCCTGTATGTGTGTCTTGAAGACCCGCTGAACCCGCAAACGGTGGATGACCTGCGCGTGGCGACCGGGCACGATATCTATCTCTATGTGGCCGCAGATTATGAAGTCCGCGCCCGCATTGCAGAGTGCTACGGCGGTGCCGATGCCGCCATGGGCGATTTGCTCTCCGAGCTCAATAACATGAGCGTGGGCAGCCAGGACGGCATGGACGAAGCCAACGCCGCCCCCGTGATTAAGTTCGTAAACCTGGTGATTACCCAGGCCATCAAAGAAAAGGCTTCCGATATTCACCTGGAACCCTTTGAAAAAGAATTCAAGATTCGTTACCGTGTGGACGGCGCCTTGTACGAGATGGCCCCGCCCCCCATTCACCTGGCAAATCCCGTCATCTCCCGCGTGAAGGTGATGGCCGGCATGAACATCGCTGAGCGCCGCGTGCCGCAAGACGGCCGCATCGTGATGAAGCTCGGCAAAGCCAGCGTGGACATGCGTGTGAACTCCCTGCCCACCCAATACGGTGAATCGGTGGTAATGCGTGTGCTCGACCGCAACAGCGTGAGCCTCGACCTCAACAATCTGAACCTTCACCCCGAACTGCATGAGTACATCATCGATACGGTGAACAAGCCCAACGGTATCTTCGTGGTGACGGGTCCCACCGGTTCCGGTAAGACCACCACCCTCTACGCAGCTCTGCGAGAAATCAACACCGAAGACACCAAGATTCTCACCGCGGAAGACCCGGTGGAATATGATATCGATGGCATTGTTCAGGTACCCATCAATGAAGCCATTGGTGTGACGTTCCCGCGTGTGCTTCGTGCCTTCCTGCGTCAGGACCCCGACCGCATCCTCGTGGGCGAAATTCGAGACAAGGACACCGCGCAAATTGCCATTCAGGCCGCTCTGACAGGTCACTTGGTGCTCTCCACCCTGCACACAAATGATGCAGCCGGCGCTGTCACGCGTTTCATCGACATGGGCGTACAGCCCTTCCTGCTGTCTGCCACCATTCTGGGTGTGCTTGCACAGCGACTTGTGCGTACCATTTGCCCCTACTGCAAGACTCCGTACAAGCCCTCGAACACGCTCCTGAGCCAGCTGGGAATCGACCCCTCACTCATTGGCCAGCAACAGTTCTACACCGGCGCTCGTTGCGACAAGTGCGCCAACACCGGTTACAAGGGCCGAAAGGGTATTCACGAGCTGCTCAACGCTACAGATCCCATCAAGGAGCTCATCACGCAGAACGTGCCCTCCATCGTGCTGAAGCAAAAAGCTATCGAGCTGGGCATGAGCACCCTGCGAGAAGACGGCATCCAGAATATCTTCGAGGGTAATACCACCATCGAAGAAGTGCTTAAGTACACCTAATAGCTTGACGCTTCACCTCGCATCTGCTATTTTATAGACATACATCGACCCATTTTCTGAAACTCATCTTACACCATTATGCCTAATTTCAAATATACCGCGCTCGACCAGAACGGCGTAGAAAAAACGGGCATCATCTCGGCTGACAACAAAATGGCAGCCATGGAGATGGTGCGCGCTCAGGGCTTGCTCCTGAGAGAATGCGAAGAAGCCGCCAAGGGTGCCCGCCCCACGGCCGCCAAAGAATCCAAAAAGGGAAAGGGCAAAAAGCAAGCCAAGAGCAAGGGCAAAGCCGGTGGTTCCATCAAGCAGAAAGAATTGATGGTGTTCACCCGCCAGCTGGCCACGCTGATTGACGCTGGTCTGCCCCTTCTCCAGAGTCTCAACGTGCTCAGCAAGCAGGAGCCCAACGCTAACCTGCGTGCAACCATCACGGCATTGAGTGATTCTGTCCAGGGTGGTTCCACCTTCTCCGAGGCCTTGTCCACTTATCCCAAGATGTTCAACCGCCTCTTCGTGAACATGGTCAAGGCCGGTGAAATCGGTGGTGTGCTGGAGGTAGTACTCCGCCGCTTGGCTGAATACCAGGAAAAGGCCAACAAGCTGCGCGGCAAGATTGTTTCCGCCATGGTGTACCCCCTCATCATCATGGTCATCGCCGTGGGCATTCTGGTCTTCCTCATGCTCGTGATTGTGCCCAAGTTCAAGGAAATGTT
>JAFYUJ010000102.1 GCA_017558555.1 Akkermansia sp. | reverse complement strand
GGAAAGCGGCGAAAAGATGATAACCGAGCGGGGCTCCATGGTATGGATGAGTCCCAATATGCAGATGGAAACTCGCGGTGGTGGCCTCGGCAAGATGTTTGCCAAAGCCTTCGCCGGTGAGAGTATGTTCCAGAACATTTACACTGCCAGAGGTGCGGGTATGATCACCTTCGGCTCCAGTTTCCCCGGCCAGATCAAGGCCATCAACATCGGCCCCGGTCAGGAAATGATCGTCCAGAAGAGTGCGTTTTTAGCTTCCGAAGCCGGTGTGGAGCTGTCCGTCCATTTCAAGAAGAAGCTGGGCGTCGGTTTGTTCGGCGGTGAGGGCTTCATCATGCAGCGCCTTTCCGGTAACGGTGTTGCCTTCGTGGAGATCGACGGTGAGCTGGTCGAGTATGACCTGCGCCCCGGAGAGCAGCTCGTGGTGGATACCGGCAATGTTGCGGGCTTCACTCCCGGCGTCCAAATGGATATTCAGCAGGTTCCCGGCATGAAAAATGCTCTTCTGGGCGGTGAGGGTCTGTTCAACACTCTGCTCACCGGCCCCGGCAAGGTCTGGCTGCAGACTATGCCCATCAGTAACGTGGCCGCATCCATCACACCTTACATCCCCACCGGAAACGGTTAAGCAATAACAAGGAAGGAATAGAAATGTTCGAGCTATTAACCATTGTTGTCTTTGTGTGGCTGTTGATCAAAACCATTGGGCTGGCATTCAAACTCACATGGGGCATGGCCAAAATCGTTGCAAGTATTCTCTTAGTGCTTGCGCTGCCCCTGCTGATCGTGTGTCTGCTGTTTGTGGGCGGTGCGATCTTGATTATCCCCGTTGCAATGATAGGTATAGCAGCAGGAATTATGAAGTCCTGCATAAAAGCGTAAACACGGAGTTGTAGGAGGAAGAAGCGTGGAAAAACCGCGGGAGGAAGAACTGGCTTATCCCATCTGGATAGACCACAAAGACAAGATTGTGTCTTTCAAAAGTGTAGAGGGGTTTGAGCAGTTGCATTTTTCCTCCCAGGAGGAAAAACTCGCGTTCGCAATTGAGAAATGCTCCTCCGGCTATAGAATCCAATAAGGAGGGATCATAATGAAATATGCTGCAGACTTTAGAGAGCTTGCCCGTAATGCCTTACGTGGCAAATGGGGCATCGCGGTCATCGTGGGTCTTGTTGCAGTCCTGCTGGGCGGCGCTGGCAACGAAGGTCCGGAAATCAACTTGAATATTGAAGGCGGCAATGCAAACCTGGGCTTTGAGATTGCCGGTCAAACAATCTTCTCCACCGGTGGTGGCCTTAACTCCGACATTGGGGCCTTCCTCGCGGGAAGCACCATCTATATCATGCTGGCAGCACTGGTCATTGCCGCCATCCATCTGTTCCTGGGCAGTGTAGTCGGTGTAGGCTACTCCAGATTCAACCTTGAACTTATTGACCACAACGAGGCTGGCTTCGAGCATCTGTTCAAGTATTTTCCCTGGTGGGCAAATGCAGTCTGCACCAGACTGCTGAAGGGTCTGTATGTGTTCCTGTGGTCGTTGCTTCTGGTCATTCCCGGCATTGTTGCTTCCTACAGCTACGCCATGACAGAGTACATTCTCGCAGAGCATCCGGAAATGACCGCCAGTGAAGCGATTGCCGCATCCAAGGAAATGATGACCGGCAATCGGTGGAGGCTGTTCTGCCTGCATGTGAGCTTTATCGGCTGGGCCATCCTCTGCGCCTTCACTTTTGGCATCGGCAACCTGTGGCTGAACCCGTACAAGAACGCAGCTACTGCCGCTTTCTACCGTGAGATTTCCGGCACTGAGCAACCCACCATTGCGCCTCCGCAGGATGGCGATCCTGTTTGGCCTGAGAACTAACAGCAATTGAATGAGAAAAGCGCAGCT
>JAFYUJ010000101.1 GCA_017558555.1 Akkermansia sp. | reverse complement strand
TGAAGATCCAAGAATTAGCAATGCTGTAACTGCGAGAAAACTGGATTTTTACGATAATCCTTCAGTGTAAATTTGGAGCAAATTTCAGAAACGCGAATCTCGAGAGCGTATGGCACTACTCAAATGCGTTTGCCCTGGCAACCTCGCCCCGATTTTTCTTGACTTCTGGGAGCGTTCCTATATCATGTGCCCTGACTATCAGCTTTTGCCATGAAATTTTCCCTCAACCTCCTTCTTGCCGCGTGCCTGATGCTCGGTATTCTGGCCCCCATGCCTGCAGATGCCGCCCCGAGCAGGAAATCTGCCAAACACGCCACCAATGGCAAAAAGAAAACAGAAAAGACAAAGAGGAAAAAGGCGGTAAAACAAGCCTTCTTGGAAAAGGTATTCCCCGTCATCAATGCCCCTCTGCTCACCGGGACAGACTTTAAGAATCCGCCCGCAGATGTCCGTAAGGAAGCAAAGGAACGGTTGGAAAAGCTTGGCATTATACCAGATATTTATGAAGATGCCCTCAAGCTGGCTGTGTACGATGGTTCCGTCTCCCTCCTGCAATTTCTTCTGCTGGCCGGGCAGGAACAAGCCGCGCTGGACAAAGCCTTTGAACTGGCCATAACCCACACACCCAACCCAACCTCTCTGCCCAACGACAATAGGGCAAGCTGTGCTAAAATGCTGCTGGAAGCCGGGGCGTGTGCCAGCGAACTCACCCCTCAGCACCTGATGGCATGCCGCGACCAGAAACTCGATACCTACGCCAGGAGCCTTCCCCAGTATAAACCCGGCAATACCCTGAGAGACGCCCTCTGCTCCGGTGATTATGAGACCATTCGCCAATTGACAGACAATGGCGAAAAAATTGACATGGTTCCGAAAGATAGAAACATTCCGGTAATGACCATCCCCTTCCTCAAGGATGACCCCCAGGCCATGCAGCTGTTGATGAGCGTCCCAAATGTTCAGAATCTTCCTCCGGAAAGAGTCGCCCCCCAGTTCCTGACCATTGCGGTTCAGACAAGAGCGGTAGCTTGCATCAAAGCTCTGTTGAAATCCGGCCTTGAGATATATCCGCGAAAAGTGTTAGAAAGCCAGATACTCAAGGCAAGGCCTGGGGTATATACCCCGCAGATGACAGAAGATGTACTGCTCCCGTTTATCGAAGCCGGGATTTGTACAAAATTTGATGCCCTGTTTAACAAGCAGATACTGGATTACACACTCTGCAAGGGATTCGGCAAGTGCATCGTGCCGCTCAGCAAGGGAAGTGAGCTTTCACCCCTTATACCCGCCATTGCTGCAGATGACGACAAAGCACTCGAGCAACTACTGGCAGAAGAGAAGCCTGACCTCAATAAAAGCATCTGGCACAACGACAAGGCAGAACACACACCCCTGAGCCTGGCTGCCGCCTGCGGCAGCAGCAAATGCCTCAGCCTGCTGCTGAAACAACCCGGCATCAATATCAACCTGCCCGTGCAGTCCGACTTCTCGCAAAACAAGGTCACACCGCTGGCCCACGCTGTGCACAACAACCACACTAAGTGTGCCGCCAAACTCATCAAGGACCCGGGGTTCGATGCAACGAACAATGATAATTTGCTCCACATCATCACGGGCAATAATCCGAAAATAATGGGTCTGTTCCTCCTGCACCCTGATGCAGACATCAACACCCCCATAGAAACCAACCCCGATGCTCCCATGCATCCCGTCCTCGTCGGTATTTCATCCTTCCAATTATCCAACATGCTGGTATTGGTGAACACCAAGGGGCTCAATATCAACAACCGGTCAACCGGAGAAACGCCGCTCCATACAGCCATACTCTACGGCAACACCGTGGCCATGCAGCTGCTGCTTGCCAGTGGAGCCAATCCCGGCATCACTGACAAGAACAACCTCAACTGCACCGACTTTTTAGCGCAGCACGGTGCCTCCCTTCCGTCGGCGAGCCGTTTCACCACGTTCCGGCACGTGAATGGACAGAGGCCGAATTGGGACGAGGAAACCATCAACAACAAAGCCAGGGAATTGCTCTCCAGCCACGCCGAGAAATCCAAAGCAAAATAGCACCGACTCTGTAAAAGGGACCGTCCCCCTCTTCTCTCAGTCATTTTTCCTCCACCGGCCTGCCCCACTCCGCAAGCCGGTGGTTTCTATGCGTCAATCAGTCTATGCATCCACGCAGTATGGCATAACAATGCTATAACTGCGAGAAAACCTGATTTTTACGACAATTCTTTCAGTGTGAATTGGGAGCAAATTTCAGAAACGCGAATCTCGAGAGCGTATGACACTACTCAAATGCGTTTGTCCTGGCCCGGATGGAAAAGATTAGGGCGCTTTGAAACCGTGTTTGCCGCACCAGTTGCTGATGTGCAGCTGGATGATGTGCGTTTTATCCAGTGCGCGCTCGGCATATTGCAGTCCTGCTTCCATATGGCCGGGGGTGTATTTTGCCAACAACAAGTGCAGGGCTTTTTTCTTCATTTCAGTTGTTTCCACAAGGCTTGCATCACCATCTATGATGACACTTCGGTAACTGGTAGAGAAATACCGCGCTTGTACGGAGCATTCTCCTACAATACAGAAGGATACTCGAGGCGCTTGCCCTATACAATCAAGCTTTTTGCCTTGCGTCGCTGCGTGAAAGTATAGTTTATCCGCGCCATCCCAGGCAAAATGCAAGGGGACGCCGTAGGCTCCGCCATCGGGTGTGCGCAAAGAAAGGATACCATACAAACCTCGAGCCATCAGCTCGCGGGCTGATTCTTCAGTCAGTCCGCGTTCGCCTCGTCGCAAGGATTGGGGTGTGTATAGCATGGATAAGACGGATGGGCGGTACAAAAGAACCTGCCACATCTGATTGCAGCAGGTTCTTTTGCCTTACTCCTCAGAAATCGGTGTGTGAGAGTTACACCGACAGCGGAGTGAGTCGTGTGTTGGGGAATTGTCGTCTGGCCCGTGGAATCCGGCTTAGCGCCAGTTCAGACGGGTGTACTCGTACTTGCTCTGGAAGCCGAGCTCTTCGGGGAATTCGGAGAAACCGGACCAGGTGTTGTACTCAATCTGACCACTGCGACCGCAGCTGCCCTGGTAGGGGGGGCGATAGGTGCACTTATAGGTGGGAGCCCAGAAGGTGACCAGTTCGTAGAAGCCGTAGCCCATGCGGGTGAAAGTACGAGTGAAGCCCTCGATGATACCAACGGAGAAACCGGCATTGTTGCCTTCGGTTTCATTCCAGCGAATCATGGTAACAGGGAGCTCTTCGATACCGAAAAGAATGTTGCTGACGGCGCGACCCAACTTACGAGTAGCAGTATATTCGGAAGCAGGAGGAGCCTGGATGTCGGCGTATACTGTGCCAAGCATCCCGAGAAGAAGTGTAGAAAGGAGTAAGCGCTTCATGACGCAATCAGAAATATCACATTATATTACCGCATGCAAGCACAAAAGATACTTTTTTCGTGGAAAAATTCATTTTTTATGCGAGAGAATCGGGTAGGGGGGTATTGATTTCCTCATCGGTGAGATAGCAGCCCGGATCGGAGCCGTACCAATGCCCATTGGCAAAGGCAGCGCGGGTGCGGAAACCACCGCCACAGAGGTGGAAATGTTTGCATGTGGCGCATCGGCCGGAGAGCTTTTTCTGGCGCTCGGCGGGGTCATCGCTGCCGCGCAGTTCTGCCAGTTGTGCGGCGGAGGGGGCATGAGCGGCTTCCCATACCGAGGAGAAGGCCTCCGACTTGACATTGCCGAGGGTGACACCCTGCCAGAACTGGTCGGGGTGGATATGGCCCTGCGTATCGATATTGGCAATACCTCGGCCGGAGCTGTTGGCACCGCCGCCATTCCATTGCAGCAAGCGGAGTGTTTGGGCAGCCAGAGGGCTCCCCTCTTTGAGTTGGCGCAGCAAGAGGTAAATGCCATCTGCCGGCTGGGTCACGGTGAGCAGCTCTCGCGTTTGCCCGCTCTTGTGCCACGCTTCCGCGCGGGCGATGAGCATATCCATGGCGGCGCGGGCTTCCTCCGGCTTGAGACTGGCCACATCCACACCGCGCCCGGTGGGCACCAGGTGGTAGAAGCACACGCGTTGGATGTTTTGCTCCTCAATAAAGTTCAGGATTTGTTCCATGCTTTGCACGTTGTTGCGCGTCAGGGTGAGGCGCAGACCGGTTTTCTGGCCGGCTTCTTCGCAGAGCCGGAAGCCGCGGATTGCTCCGTCGAAGGCACCCTTCACCCCACGGAACTTGTCGTGAATCTCGCCGATTCCATCGAGAGAAATACCCACATAGGCCACGCCCAATTCCTTGAACAAGCGGGCATAATCCGGGGTGATACGGGTGCCGTTGGTGGAGATGGTGACCTTGAGGCCTCGCTCCGTGGCACGCTTCAGGATATCGGGCAGACGCGGGTGGAGCAGGGGCTCACCACCGGAAAGAAGCAGAGCGCTGGCCCCGTAGGCAGCTAAGTCATCAATCACTGCGCAGCACTGCTCCCAGTTCAGCTCACCCGGGTATTTTTCTGCATGAGAGTCTGCGTAGCAATGGATGCAACGCAGGTTGCAAGTGCGGGTGATATTCCATACCACGATGGGTTTGCGGGCTCGGGAGGAGGCGGGGATGCATGCCGCCGTGCTGGCTTGTGAGCTGTGCATGCCGCCGTGGCGCAAGCCATAGCGCAAGTGGTCTGCCGGTTGTTCTGCTCCGGTCCAGAGTCGGGTGATGTTAATCATGATTGTGGGGTGCTGCGCAGTGCAGCCGGTGTATAGTTGCAAAGAGGTTCGGCGGCCATCATATCGCCCAGGCTGCCGTAGGCGCGGGCGCGGGACCCGCCGCACACGCGGCGGTATTCGCATTTGCCGCATTTGCCTCCCAGCGCATCGTCGTTGCGCAGTTCGGTGAAAAGCGGGTGGTGGCGGTACAAATCTGCCAGATTGTCTGTGCGCACATTACCTGCGGTGAGGGGCAGGAACCCGCTCGGCTGCACCTCTCCCACGTGGGAGATGAAGAGCACACCTTTTCCATCTCGGGTGGGGATGAGGTGGCGGAGTGGTTGCCCGCCGTTTTTGGCCGCCTGCATGAGGACTCGGCGGTAGTGGTGGCCCTCAGTTGTTTTAATGGCAAAGGGTAATTCGCAGCGCAGTCCTTCCAGCCGTTGCCATACTTGCTCCAGTTCATCGGCTGTGGGTAAGTCTTCTGCGCTGGCTCGCCCGGTGGGCACCAGGACGAATACGCTCCATACATCGGGGGTAAGCTCGCGCATCAGTTCGATGAAGGCATCCAGCTCCGGCAAGGTGCTATGGGAAAGGGTGGTGTTGATTTGCAGCTGTATGCCGGCTTCCTTGGCGGCTTTGGCTGCTTGCAGGGTGCGTTCAAAAGTATGGGAGACACCGCGGAAACGATCGTGCGTTTCCCGTGTGGCTCCGTCCAGACTCAGGCTCATGCTCACCACGCCTGCTTCTTTGAGTTGGGCAAAATCAGCCTGCAACAAGCGAGGTGTGGCGGCAGGGCTCAATGCTACGCGCAGCCCTTTGCTGCTGGCGTAGCGAATCAGCTCAAAAATATCCGCGCGCATCATCGGGTCGCCCCCGGTCAGCACCAGCATCGGCGGTGCCAGTTCGGCAATGGTGTCGATGAGTTGCATGGCTTCCTCATGCGTCAGTTCATCCGGGTGGGCGTGCGGTTGGGCAATGGCACGGCAGTGCCGGCAGGCCAGCACACAAGCTCGTGTTACCTCCCAGAACAAAATGAAGGGACGTTCAGAGAAATCTACCTGCGGGAATGTTGGATGTGCTGCCACGGTGAGTTCATTCTACACATACACTTGCCTCATAGCAAGCCCCCATTCTGACTGCTGAAAGCAAAATCTCATTCAGGTGTGTGTGATGTGGGTTCATTTACTCCGGCGTCACACAGCACCAGGTGTGGGGTTGCGTGGGGGCCAGTAGTGCTGCGATGAATTGCTGCATGGCTTGCGGGGTGATGGCGTCGAGCTGGGGGGGCAACTGTTCGGCATAGTCCCAGCCCAGGCCCAGCAGGGTGTCTACCGCCATGCCGGAGCAGAGCTTGCGACAGGATTGGCGGGCAAGCAAGCGAGCGGAGAGTACGGTGGCACGGGCTCGGTTGAGCGCATCTTCCGGCATGCCGTGGGTAGCCAGTTGCTCCAGCGTGTGTTGCAGGGCTGCACGAGCCTCCTCGAGCCGCTCGGGTGCGGTGCCCAGGTAGAAATACATGCAACCGGCATCGATGCCCAGCATGGAGGCCGATGAGGCATAGTACGCCAGTCCGCGTTTCTCTCGAATTTCGGAGAAGATGGGGCCGGCCATGTCGTGGCACCATTCATCGAAGAGGAGCTGCTTGGCCAAATCTGGCGAGGAGACCGTGCATCCCGGCACCGCAAAGGCGAGCACGGCTTGCTCCTTGTCGCAGGTGAAACGGCAATCTGCTGCCTGTTGGGGCGGGGTGGGTGTGCCGCAGAGGGGCATGCCGGCCGGGAGGGCGGCAAAGAGTGTTTCCACTTGCTTGCGAATGGCGGCGGGCTCCATATCACCTACGATAGCCAATACGGCATTTTGCCCGCAGGCAATGCGCTTGTGGTGCGCCAGCAGTTGAGAGCGCGTGAGCTGACGGATACTCTCTACCGTTCCATCGGGGTGGATGCCGTAGGAAACATCTCCGAAGCAGAGGGTGCGCAGCTTGCGGAAGGCGAGTGCTGCCGGGTCTTCCATCTGCTCCAGAATATCGGCGATGATGGCTTCTTTTTCCGTGTTGATGGCTTCCTGCGGCAGGATGGGGTGCAGGAGAACATCTGCCAACAGCTCCAACATAGTGTGGGCGTCCTCGCTCAGGGCTCGTGCTTGCAGACAGAGTGTGTTGTTGCCGGCCTCGGCAGAGAGGGAACCACCCAGATTTTCCAGCGCATCGGCTACTTGAGCAGCGCTGCGGGTGGCGGTCCCCTTGAGCAGACACTCTGCCAGCAAAGTGTTGATGCCGGCCGTTTCTGCGGTGCTGGCGGGGCAACCGGCTCCCAGCGCAAGTGTAGCATACACTTGCGGTACACGGGCATCAACGCGAGTGACCAGTTTCAGCCCATTGGGCAGGGTGCAGACCTCTGCGGGGGGGAGGGGGCCGGCTTGCTCTTCTGCAGCCTCAGCAGGATTGCTGCCGATGGGGTCCACGCTCACCTCGGTCAGGCGCTCGGGGGTGAGATAGGTGCGAGCCACGCGGGCCAGGTCTTCATCCGTCACGCGGTTGAGGGCCTGTGCCCATTCATGCATGCTTTCGGGGTTGCGCGAGAGGTGCCAGGACGCGCCCAGTGCGGCGGCAATCCCTTGCACGGTGGAGAGCTGGCGCAGGTGCTTGGCCCTGAGCTGGCGGCACACGCGCTGGCGGCCTTCGGTAAAATCGCTGCCGGGCAGGGCTTGAACATACTCCAGAATGGTATCCCTGAGCGTGTCGCGCAGGTCGCGTTCCACATCGGCCTCGATGAGGAATGCGCCCTCACCTTCGCCGGCGCGAGTCGGAATAATCATGGTTGATACATCGTGCGCAAGCGCTTGCTCATCATGAAAAAGGGTGTAAAGCCATGCGGCGCGTCCTTCACCCAGAATGGAGCTGAGGAGCGTGAGCGCTGCGGCATCCGGGTGCCCGGCATGGGGAATGCGCCATGCGAGCATGAGGGTGCTGGTGGGTTGGGCAAACTCGCGGCGGTGGATGCGCGTGCCCCATTGGCGGGGTTCGTTCGCTTTAGAGACAGGGGGCAGGGGGGCTGCTGCGATGTCGGCTGTTTCGGCTTCCACTGCGGCGATGATTTCTTCGGGCTCCACATCCCCCGCAATGCACAGGAACATGTTGCCCGGCACATATCGGCTGCGATGGTACGCCTGCATGTCGCCATGGGTCAGCGCATCAAAAAGATGCCGGTGGCCGATGACGGGCAAACGCCGCGGGTGGGATTTGAAGAGTGTTTCCATCAGCGCGCGGTAGGAGGCATCCTGCGGGTCATCGCGGTACATGGCCATTTCGCGGCGGATGACTTCGCGTTCGCACTCGAATTCGGCTTCCGGGAATGTCGGGTGAAAGGTAAGCTGCAACAAGATGTGCAGGAATGATTTCCAGTGGGCAGAGGGTCCGTCGATATGGTAGACTGTGCGGTCTGTGCTGGTGTAGGCATTCCATTGGCCCCCCAGGCGGGAGACTTCTTCGTTGAGTCCTGTTGCGTCATACTCTCCGGCTCCTTTGAACACCATGTGCTCCAGCATGTGAGACATGCCGCTGCCTGCATGCTTGCCCTCGCAGGCAGAGCCTGTACCGACCCATACTTGTAAAGAGACGACGGGGTGCGCCGGCTCGCGGGCAATCAGCAGAGTCAGGCCGTTGGGGCAGGTGTGCAGCGTGTGTTTCATGCTGCCAGTATGGCATAGTCCCGGTTCAAGCGCAAGCGCCCAGCACGCCAGTCCGATACTCATACGCTAATATGACACGAGAAAGCAGCTTGACCCCTCCGTTGCCTTCCGTTATACTGTACCCATGGCCATTGAGAGTTTTGACGGGATGCTGCCGCAGACAGAAGGTGCCGCCTTTATTGCAGCGAGTGCTGATATCATCGGGCAAGTGAAAGTGGCGGAGGACGCCTCCGTGTGGTACAACACGACCATCCGGGGAGATGTGGCTGCCATCAGCATTGGCCGTGGCAGCAATGTGCAGGATAATTGCTGCATGCATGTTGATTACGTATTGGGGTGCCACCTGGGTGAGTATGTGACCGTGGGACACAGTGTGACCTTGCATGCCTGCACGGTGGAGGATAAGTGTCTCATCGGCATGGGCGCTATCGTGTTGGATGGCGCGGTGGTGGGGGAAGGTTCCATCGTGGGTGCTCACGCTCTGGTGACCAAAAATACCATCATACCGCCCCATAGTCTGGTGTTGGGGGCTCCGGCAAAGGTTGTCAAACAACTGCCCCCCGAAACGGCGGAGGATAACTACCGCCACGCGCTTGATTATGTGGAGCTCGCGCGCCGATTCGCTGCCCGCTGATTCGCATTTTGTGAGCCCCGGTTCAAGTAAGTCAAACAAAATGCCTGATGGTTCAAAAATTGAGCGGGTCTGTGCTTGACAATAAATGAGACGGGCGTATAATCCCAGCGCATGAATTCTGAATCAATCAAGAGTACTCCGCTGTGCGACAAGCACGTGGAGCTCGGCGCCAAGATGGTACCCTTTGCCGGGTGGAACATGCCTGTGCAGTACACAGGTATCATTGATGAACACAACACCGTGCGCACCGCTTGCGGCGTGTTCGATATCTCTCACATGGGGCAGTTCCTTGTGAATGGGCCCGGCACAACGGAGTGGCTTAACTCTATGTTCACCAACAATCTCAACAAGCTGGTGGATGGTATGGGCCAGTACTCCATCATGCTCAATGAAAAGGGTGGTGTGATTGATGACCTTATCATCTACCGCCTTGCTGAGGATGATTACTTTGTGGTGGTGAATGCCTCCATGATTGATGAAGACTATGCCTGGCTCACCGCTCACAAGCCCGAGGGTATCACCCTGGTGAACAAGAGCGATGCCTACGTGGGCTTGGCCATTCAGGGCCCGACCTGCGAGGAAGTGTTCGCTGCAATGTGCCCTGGTGTGGAACTGCCTGTTCGCAACGGCATCCTGATGTTTGCTGCCGATGGTGATGAGCTGGTGGTGTGCCGCACAGGTTATACCGGTGAGAACGGCTTCGAGTTCTTCTGCCCTGCTGCTCAGGGTGTGAAGTGGCTGGAGAAGGCCATCGCCTGCGGTGCCAAGCCCTGTGGCCTGGGTGCCCGCGACAGCCTGCGCCTTGAGATGTGCTACTCCCTCAACGGCTCTGACCTTTCCCCCGAAAAGACCCCGCTGGAAGCAGGCCTTTCCTGGTGCTGCGATTTGACCAAAGATTTCATCGGCGTAGACGTGCTGCGAGAGCAGAAGGCCAACGGCCGCCCTACCGCTCTTGTGGCTATTGAATACAAGGGCAAGGGAGCTCCCCCCCGCCACGGCTACGAAGTTCAGCTGCCGGACGGCACGCCCCTGGGCGAGCTTTGCAGCGGCGTTCTCTCCCCCTCTCTCGGCAAGGGTATTGCCATGGCCTACGTGCCGGCTGCTCTGGGCAAGATTGGTACGGATGTGAACGTGATTGTCCGCGGTAAGGCTGTGCCTGCCACCATCATCAAGAAACCCTTCCTCAAGAAGTAACCCCCTAACACATAAAACACAATGAGCACAATCCCTGCTGATTACAAGTATTCCTCCGAGCACGAATGGGTAAGCCCCGCCGTTGATGGCGTGGTGACGCTCGGTATCTCCGACTTCGCCCAGTCCGAATTGGGTGACGTTGTATACGTGGACCTCCCCGAGGTTGGCAACACCTGCGCTGCCGGCGACAGCATCGCCGCTGTGGAGTCCGTGAAGGCTGCTTCTGAGGTATACACTCCCGTTTCCGGTGAAATCGTGGAAGTGAACGAAGCTCTGGACGCTGAACCCGGCACGGTGAACTCCGATGCTTGCGGCGAAGGCTGGATCTGCAAGATCAAGCTGAGCGATCCCAGTGAGCTCGACGGCCTCATGGATGCCGCTGCTTACGAGGAATTCTGCAAATAAATCTGATACAATAGTCGAGGTGTGGAGTCGTATTGGCTTCACACCTCGTCGCCTTTTTCTTTCTTGTTATGATTACGACTCAAACATCTTTCGTACCTCGCCACATTGGCCCCAATGATGCCGAGGTAGCCGCCATGCTCAAGGAGATTGGCTTTGATTCTCTGGATGCGATGACGGATGCCATCGTGCCGGCCGATATTCGCCTGAGCGCTCCGCTTGATTTGCCCGCCCCCATGGCAGAGCAGGAAGCACTGGCTGCTTTGCAGCAGGTGCTTGCCGCCAACCATCCCGCTCACAGCGTGATTGGCCAGGGATACTACGGCACCTTCATGCCCGCTGTGATTCAGCGCAATGTGTACGAGAACCCCAGCTGGTACACCGCTTACACGCCCTACCAGCCTGAAATTGCCCAGGGGCGTCTGGAGATGCTCATGAACTTCCAGACCATGATTTCCTCCCTCACCGGTCTGCCTGTAGCCAATGCTTCCATGCTGGATGAAGGCACGGCTGCCGCCGAGGCTGTGAATCTGTGCATCAGCTCCAAGGCTCGCAGCAACACTTTCTTTGTGGCTGATACCTGCTTCCCGCAGACGATTGACGTCATCAAGACTCGTTGCGAGACCACGGGCGTGAACCTCATTGTGGGTGATTGGAAGAGCTTTGACCCCGCCTCCGTGCCCGGTCTGGCCGGTGTGCTTGTGCAGTACCCCGACAATGTGGGTTCTGTGGAGGATTACACTGGGTTCTTTGCTGCTTGCCACGCTGCCAAGGTGCTTTGCTGTGTGGCCGCAGACCTGCTGTCTCTGACTGTGTTGCGCGAACCCGCAACCTTCGGTGCTGATGTGTGCGTGGGCACCACCCAGCGTTTCGGTATCCCCATGGGCTACGGTGGCCCCGCCGCCGCCTACATGGCATGCACTGATGCGCTCAAGCGCAAGCTCCCGGGCCGTTTCATCGGTCTCTCCGTGGATAAGGCCGGTAAGCCCGCTTACCGCTTGGCGCTTCAGACTCGCGAGCAGCATATCCGCCGCGAAAAGGCTACCTCCAACATTTGCACCTCTCAGGTGCTGACGGCTCTGCTGGCCACCTTCTACGCCATGTACCAGGGCCCGCAGGGGCTGAAGGATACCGCCACGACCATTCACCGTTTGGCTGCCGGCTTTGCAGCCGCTGTGCAGGCTGCCGGTTACACGCTGGTGACGGCCAATTACTTCGATACCGTGGCTGTGCAGGCTGCCGGCAAGGCTGCTGATTTGGTGGCTGCCGCGCTGGCCGCAGGCTACAACATTCGCCGCGTGAGCGATGATGTGGTATCTGTATCCTTCGACGAAACGACAACGGATGCCGATGTGGCCGCTCTGGCTGCTGTATTCGGTGCTTCCGGTGTTGAGATTCCTGCCGCTCCCGTGTGGGCAGAGTGCTGCACGCGTACCAGCTCCTTCTGTGAGCAGAAGTGCTTCAACTCCTTCCACTCCGAGACGGAAATGATGCGCTACATCCACTCTCTGGAATGCAAGGACCTGGCTCTCAACGAGGCCATGATTCCGCTGGGTTCCTGCACCATGAAGGCCAACTGCGCCGCTATCATGATGCCCATCACCTGGAAGGCTGTGACGGAGCTGCATCCCTTTGCTCCTGCCGATCAGTGCCAGGGCATGCGTACCATGCTCAAGCAACTGGAACAGTGGCTGGCCGTGGTGACAGGGTTCGATGCCTGCTCCCTTCAGCCCAACTCCGGCGCAGCCGGTGAATACGCCGGTCTGCTGACCATCCACCGCTACCAGGTGGCTCAGGGCGAAGGCCACCGCAATGTGTGCCTTATCCCCAACTCCGCACACGGTACCAACCCCGCTTCTTCTGCGATGGCCGGGTTCAAGGTGGTGCCCGTCAAGTGCGACGAGGCCGGCAACATCGACCCCGCCGACCTCAAGGTCCAGGCCGAAGCTCACCGCGACAATCTGGCCGCCCTCATGGTCACATACCCCTCCACCCATGGTGTGTATGAATCCACCATCGCTGAGATTTGCCGCATCGTGCACGAAAACGGCGGTCAGGTGTACATGGATGGTGCCAACATGAACGCCCAGTGCGGTCTGACCAACCCCGGCACCATCGGTGCCGACGTGTGCCACCTCAACCTGCACAAGACCTTCGCCATGCCCCACGGCGGCGGTGGTCCCGGTGTGGGCCCCATCTGCTGTGCCAAGCACCTCACCCCCTATCTGCCCGGTCACGTGGTGGAAGGTGGCGGCCGCACGGCCGGTGCTGTGTCCTCCGCAGAGTTCGGTTCGGCTTCCCTCAACCCCATCACCTGGATGTACCTCGCCATGATGGGCTACGAAGGCCTGAAGCGAGCTTCGCAGATGGCCATCCTCAATGCCAACTATGTGGCACGCCGCCTGGCTCCCTACTTCCCCACACTGTACTCGGGCGCCAATGGTTTGGTGGCTCACGAGTGTATCTTGGACACCACCATCATGCTGGGCAAGAGTCACCTCTCTGTGGACGATATGGCCAAGCGCTTGATGGACTACGGCTTCCACGCCCCCACCATGAGCTTCCCTGTGCACGATACGCTCATGGTTGAACCCACGGAGTCCGAAAGCAAGTATGAGCTCGACCGCTTCATTGACGCCATGATTGGCATTCACGCCGAAATGAGCGCCGTGGCCGATGGTACCGTGCCCGCTGATGACAACGTGATGGTGAACGCCCCGCACACGGCTCAGGCTGTGACGGCCGACGAGTGGAACCACGCATACAGCCGCAGCGCCGCCGCTTACCCCGTGCCCGGCCTGCGTCTGCACAAGTTCTGGCCCAGCTGCTCCCGCGTGGACAACACCTACGGCGATCGCAACTTCTGCTGCACCTGCGATACGCTCGTGGCTGCAGAAGACGCCAACGCTTGAGGCGTATACCGCTCGGCTTGATTTTATCGGCAGGGTTGCTTTGGCAACCCTGCCTTTTTAGCTGTTAATCAAACAAATTGCCAAGCCTGTTGTTAGCGCGTACGATGCAGTTCGGGATAAACCCGATTCAATACAATGAAAAACTGCATTTATAGTTTTGTGAGTGGCGTTTTTGTCGCCTTCCTGATTCACCGCATGGCGCATTGTCCGCACATGCGCGAGCTGATGTGCCGCGGCCGCCGCTGCGGCAAGGTGGTGGAGGATGCCGTCATGGATTCGCTCCATAAGCTGCGGGATGAGGCTATCTGCAAGGATGGCTCCTGCTGCCATAGCAAGGCCACGGATACACCGCCTCAGGCATAATCAGAGCCGGTTACGGAGATGTCTCTCAGGGTGCGCTTGTTCTGTTGGGGAATGAGTGCACCCTTTTTGTGCAGTGCATGGCGTTGTCTGTTGTTTTGCGAATCTTGTTCAGCATGTCTTGCATGATAGAGACCAGCTCCGGATGTTGCGGTGCTATATTATGCTGCTCCTGAATGTCGTTTTCCAAATAGTACAACTGAGCCTGTTTCCCGGGCACATACTTGTGTGCCCCCCAACGCAAGGCTAATCGGTCCCCGTGTGCTTGCTCCACCAAGTACACGCGCCCTTCCTTATCCTGTCCCAGCAGGGCGGGCAGCTGGTTGGTGCTGTCGGGGAATGCCTCCTGGGGTATGGTCGCGCCCACCAACGTGCCCAGCGTGCGTGCCAAGTCCACCTGACCCAGCAGAGCATTGCTGGTGCCGGGGCGAATGCCTGCCGGCCAATGGACAATGAAGGGCACGCGGGTGCCACCCTCCTTGATGCCGTATTTGCCGCCCGTGCAGGGGGCAGCGGGCGTGTGCCCCTTGCAGTCTGCATCGGCGCCGTCCAGATAACCATCGGAAATGACGGGGCCGTTATCGCTCGTGAAGATGATGAGGGCATCGTCCCCATAGCCAGCTTCTTGCAAGGCCCGGTAGATGGAGCCCAGGTTGTCATCCATCTGCACCGTGGCATCACCGCGGATGCCCAGCTGGCTCTTGCCCCGGTAGCGGGGGTGCGGGTCGCGGGGTACATGGATATCATTGCTGCAAAAATAAATAAAGATGGGTTTGCCGGCGCTCTCGCGGATGAAACGCACGGCTTCCGCGGTGATGGTATCTGCCAGTTCCTGGTCTTTCCACAGGGCTTTTTTACCGCCGGTCATGTGGCCGATGCGGGAAATACCATCGACGATGGTCTTATCGTGTTGCTTATCTGCCGAGCGGCCCCAAGGCTTCAGCAGTTCCGGGTGTTCGTAGCCCAGCAGTTCGTTTTCATAGCGGAAATGGGGCGCGTAGTTCACACGAATGGGGTCGGCAGGGTCGAGCCCCACCACTTCGCCGTCGCGCAAGTAGACGCAGGGCACGCGGTCGCCTGTGGCGGCCATGATGAAGGAGTAGTCAAATCCCACCTCTCGCGGTCCGGGGGATATGGGCTTATTCCAGTCAATGGGAGCCTTGCCGCGGCCAAGTCCCAGGTGCCATTTGCCGAAAGCAGCCGTGCGGTAGCCGGCTCCTTGCATCATGGCGGGCAGGGTATGCCCTTCTTCTTTTGTGGGCAAAATCAGCTTGGCGTCACCTGGCAAAATCCCCGTGCCTTTTTGGCGCCAAGCGTATTTACCCGTGAGCAGAGAGAAGCGCGATGGCGTGCATACTGAGGTGGTGCTGTGTGCATCGGTAAACAAAAGTCCTTCATCTGCCAATTTGTTCAGGTTGGGGCAGGGGGCTTTGTCGCAGCCGTAGGCGGAAGTGTCGTGCAAACCCACGTCATCCGATAAGAAGATGACAATGGCGCGGGGCTTTGGCGCTTGTGCCAGGGCTACCCCGGTGGCTACCAACATCATGAGTGTACAGAAGAACTTCCTCATCTTGGTGAATATTCTACCAAAATAGAGGAAGATATGCCAGCTTTTTTGGGCAAAAACCCCGCAGCAGGAGTGGCATTCCTCCTTCTGCGGGGGAGAATAAGCAGGGAAAGGCCACTTCTACGCCTTTCAGGCTCATTCTTTGTGGCGCTGCATTTCAGCAGTTCCTCTTGTCTCCGTCTCTATAAGGCGGAGGTCCGGGCCGATGGGCATTCTCTAACACAGACGTGCAAATTGCAGGTGCATCCAGTCATAATCGCGTTCCCGCCCCAGGGAGACAGCGCCGTGGCTTTCCCATATCTCCCACCAGGCGCGGCAATCGCGGTGGGAGAGACTGGCGCGGGGTGCCTTGACCTTGTATCCATTGGCCGCTGGTGCAAAATCCAGCGCAATGCCCCAGGCATGCATGGAAAGTGAACTGCCGCCTGTGCTTGCGCGGTAGTTGTACGAGCCGCCATACACATCCAGCCCGAGGCGATGGAGTTCGTCTTGCCCATAGTGCTCCAGCACCTCGCGCAGCGCAGCCAACACATGGGGGGCTACCAGTTCGTGGACACGGATGCTGCGCACGGGCTTGCCCTCATAGAGCAGGGGGTAGGGCGGGACGATGGCGGTGAGCACACTTTCATTGCCGGGGCGCCCGAAGCAGCTGGTGCCTTTGCGCACTTCTGCCTGGGTGGGCCATTGCGGTTTGCGCGCAGGGGTGATACCCAATGCGTTGTTCAGCGCGCGGATGGTTTGCGGACCGATGATGCCATCTGCCGCCACGCCGATTTTTTTCTGAATGGTGATGATGTCGTTTTTCATGGTGTATAGGAGGCTGTTTGTTCCTCTATACGCCAATGAATGAGATATTGCAATGATGTGACAGGGTATCGCATGTGCTGCACCCCCAGTTTGTTGTGGGGATAAAAAACACCCGGTGGCCTGTTGGCTACCGGGTGCGGAAAGCGGCGGTGTGCGCGAATTACTTCTTCGTCACGTTGCGCATGTTGGCCTGGCGTTGCTGCTCTGCCAGTGCGGCTTGCTGGGCTTCTACCATGCGTTCCAGGAAACCTTTCTTGCCGGATTTCTTCTTACCGGGAGCCTTGGGCTCCGGCACAGGCATGCGGCGGATGATGATGGTCTGGATGATGGAGATGATGTTGGTGGTGGTCCAGTACAGAGCCAGGGCGCTGGGATAGGTATAGCAGAACAGGAAGAACACGACAGGCATGAACTTCATGATGCGCTGCTGCATCGGGTCTCCGGCCTGCGGTGTCATGTGCATCTGCACAATCATAGAGATAGCCATGACAATCGGCAGGATGTTGATGGGCAAATCCCAGCCAAGCAGGGAAATCGTGCACACCGTATCCATCTGCGAAAGGTCTGTCACCCAGCCCAGGAAGGGAGCTCCGCGGAACTCTGCTGCGGTCTGCAACACATAGAAGAAAGCAAAGAAAATGGGAATCTGCAGGAACATGGGCAAGCAGCCACCCATGGGGGAGATCCCGCGGTCGCGGTAGAGCTTCATCATTTCCATGCTCACCTTCTGCTGGTCATCCGGGTATTTTTCCTTGAGCTTCTTCATCTCCGGCTGCAGACTGCTCATGGCCTTCATGCTGCGGTAGCTCTTGAGGTAAAGCGGCCAGATGAGGAGACGCACCACGATGGTCATGGCCACGATAGCCCAGCCCCAGTTGCCGAACCAGCCATGGAAGACATTGATGAGCCAGTTCATGGGGTAGCTGATGAGGTAGAGCCAGCCGTAGTCCATGATGCGGTCAATCATGCGGAAGTCTGTCGTCATGTCGCTGAGCATGAGGTTCAGCTTCGGTCCGGTGAAGATTTCGTAGGAAAGGCTCTTCTGGCCACCCTGCATATCAGCCGTGCGGGGGGAGAGGGTGAAATCAGGAATGCCCATGCCGAGCTCCACGCCTTCTGCCTGTTCGCCGGAGACGGGCAGGGTGTATTTGGCGGGGGCAGCGTAGAAGGCGTTGTTGCCGGACCCCTCGGTGGGCTGCATCACGGTGGAGTAGTACTGGTTCATCGTGCCGCCCCAGGTCAGGTTATCGCAGCCGGTGGTGTAGATGCGCTCTTTGTCGGAGCCAAAAATGAGGGGACGGAAGGAGCTGGGCGTTTCCTTTTCAAAATCGCCGTCTTCCAGGCGCACATAGTACGTGTAATAGTTGCCTTCTTCCTTGGAAATCTGGCTCATGCCACCGGCAAAGATACCCCAGTTGTTGGCTGCCAGGGAGTGGTCTGCTGTGTTCTGAATGTCCACCTTGAGTTTGAGCACATAGGCATTGCCGGCCACGGTTGTTTCCTCACCGTCGCGGTTCACTTTCAGAGGCTTCAGGGCGTATATCTTGCGCACGATGAGATCACCCACGCGTGCCACGAGTGTGACCTGTGTGTCGTTGGTCTGCTCCGGTACGATTTGATAGACGGACTGATCGTAAGCCGGGGCTTGCGTGTTGCTCAGGCCGAACATGAGGGTGCCGATGCCTTGGGCTGCGCTGCCATTGATGCTGACATCCTGCGAAAGCTCGGGGCGAGTGCTGTTGATGGCCTTGCCCAGCATGTCTACGCTGCGCACGCTGCCGCCCACGTCCTGGAAGTTGTAGCGGGCTACGGGGGCACCGGCTTCATCTCGTGAGGTGAGGGTGGCAATGATTTGCGGCTGGCGCGTAGCGGCAACCGGGGCTGCCGGCTGTGCTGCGGGGCTGGTAGCAGCGGCTGCGGGAGTCGTCGCCGGTGCTACCTGGGCTGCGGGTTGGGCCGGGGGCGTGTTGGCCTGCTGCTCACTGTTGTACCAGAAATTGAGCCCGAGCAGACCCACACAGAGGGTTACAACGAACCAAGCGGTTTTATCCATAATTTGTGTCAGGTGTTTGGGGGTTAAGATAGTTCAACTATTTGGTGTGGCGTGGGGGCACGGGGTCGTGTCCGCATCCACCCCAGGGATTGCAGCGCAAAATGCGCCAAAGGCCCATCGCAGCTCCTTTCACGGCGCCGTGCGTTTGTACGGCTTCAATGAAGTAGGTGGAGCATGAGGGCGTAAATCGGCAGCCCGCCATCGGCCCTGCTATGGCATGCAGCGGGGCACTCACAAAGCGCTTGTAAAATAGCACGGGAGCGATGACCAGGCGTTTTATCATGAGTTCATTTTTCGAAGTTGCCGACGCATCAAATGCAGAAAATCAGACTCCAGCGCTCTGTAGTCTGCCTTGGCGGCGGAGGCTCGCACCACGAGCACCACGAATAGCCCGCCGGAAAGGGGCTCGGCATGCTCTCGCAGAATTTCGCGCACTTGGCGGCGCAACTTATTGCGCACTACTGCATGCCCTATGCGCTTGGTGGTGATGATGCCAAAGCGGGAATGAGCATGCGCACCATCGAGCGATGGTGCTGTGTTCAGAACAAGGAAACGCCCTGCGGTCGATGTGCCCTCGGCTCGCACCATCGCGAACTCACTGGCTCGCTTCATGGTATGGCGCCGTGTCAGCAACATCTTACACAGGGCGTTATATTATCCTGCGTGGGTATCCCCGCTATTCGGTTTCCAGTTGCCTGTCTTCCGCAGCAGGGATGAATCCCACCCCAGACGGTTTATACACCGTGCTGGATGATGTGACGCTTGTATTGAATTTCTGTACCCTTGGGCAGCAGGCGCTTACGCCCCTTGGCGCGGCGGCGTGCGAGGATGGCGCGGCCATTCTTGGAGGCCATGCGTGCGCGGAAACCGAACTGGCGCTTGCGGCAGCGCTTGGAAGGCTGGTATGTTCTCTTGCTCATAGTCAGTATTTCTTTTCGTTTAGAAGTCTTTCTGCAGACCCGCTTGCGCGGTCGGGGTGGCTATGATACTCTAAAATCAGCGTATGTCAAGCACCGTTCTGCATTTTTTTCAAGTTTATGGTAAAAATGCGCTTGAAATCAGGCATCTGCTACCATAAATTTCAGTTCAGCCTCGCAGGTGACTTCGCCGTTGACGGTGCATCGGCCATTGCATACGCCGATGGCCCCGCGCATCTTAGTGAGCTCGGCTTCGATGATGAGCACATCGCCCGGTACAACCGGCTTGCGCCACTTCACCTTGTCGCAGCTCATGAAATAGCCAATCTTGCCCTGGTTTTCCGGGAGACGCAGCATGAGAATGGAGCCTACCTGGGCCATGGCTTCCAACTGCAGTACGCCGGGCATCACCGGCTTGCCGGGGAAGTGCCCCTGGAAGAACTGCTCGTTCATGGTCAGATTCTTCTGGCCTACGCACTTGGTCTCGCCTTCGAAACCGAGCACGCGATCGACCATCAGGAAGGGATAGCGGTGCGGCAGAAGCTTGATGACTTCTTCGGTATTCAGCACTGTTTCGCCGGAGGGGAAGATGAAGGGCTTGGGACGCAAGGCTTCCATACTCTCGTAGCTCTTCTGCATCTTGGCTGCCATCTGGGTGTTGATACCGTGGCCGGGCATGATGGCAATCACGTGGCCAATGATGCGGTGGCCGTTGAGGATGAGGTCGCCGATGAGATCCATGGCCTTGTGGCGGGCACATTCATTGTGGTGGCGCAGGCCGCCGGCGCAGAGGTACTGGTCGCCCTTGATGACGATGGCATTATCCAATGTGCCACCCTGGATGAGACCTTTTTCCAACAGGGGCTGGATGTCTTCGTAGAAGCAGAAGGTGCGGGAGTTGGAAAGCTCTTTCTCGTAGGTCTCCGGGTTGATGACGGAGGAGAAGAACTGAGTTACGCGCCCCTCGGGACCCACTGCTGTCAGGGAGATGCGGAATTCCTTGTCCGGCATGATGATGATGCGGGAGCCGTTCTTGTTCTCCACCTGCATGGGTTCGCGGATTTCCCACACGTGGCAGGGGGCATCCTGTTCCTCGAGACCGGCATTTTTGATGAGCTCCACGTAAGGAGCCGCAGAACCATCGCCAATGGGGGGTTCGTTGGAATCCATTTCGATGATGGCGTTGTCCACCCCCATACCCGTCAGGGCAGAGAGGATATGCTCCACGGTGTGTACCTTGACGGAGCCCACAGCCAGCGTTGTGGCTCGCTCTACCGTCTGCACCAGGGCTGCCGAGGCATCGATGAAAGGCTTATCCGGCAGGTCGATGCGGCGGAATTTCAGCCCCGTGTTCACTTCGGCCGGTTTGATGGTGAGGTTCACCGGTTTGCCCGTGTGAAGAGACGTGCCCTGAATAGAAGCACACTTCTTGAGTGTTTTTTGCATGCGAATAGCCATATCGTGCGTTCATTCTACACGCGATTGGGACGTTTGTGAAGCCAAAAATGCTGATTTTGCTTGAAATTACAAGGAAATCACACCAATTAGCTCTGGTTGGCTCTTCCTTTGGCGGAGAAGTGCTTCTTATTGCACCTTTTCTGTCTCTTTGCAAAGGATTAAGCTTGCAATCCGAGGGTGAGAGGAGTATTATCTCTGACCCCTCCCGCGCCGGGGCCGTTATTATGAACTATACCATTTGTGCAGCTTTAGTTATTTTCCTTGTTACCTACGCGTTGATTGTATCAGAGAAGGTGAACCGAACCGTTATCGCTCTCTTTGGCGCGATGATGATGGTGCTGACCGGGGTGATTACGCAGGAACAGGCCATTGCGCACATTGATTTCAACACGCTGGCGCTGCTTATTGGCATGATGATTCAGGTGCTGATTCTGAGTAAGACCGGCCTCTTCAAGTTCCTTTCTGTGTGGGCGGCGCAGAAGACGCAGGGCAATCCCATTGCTCTTCTTATCAGCTTGTCTGTGATTGTGGCTGTATGTTCGGCTTTCCTGGATAATGTGACAACGGTGTTGCTGACGGTGCCTGTGACCTTTGCCCTGACGAAAGACCTGCGTATTTCTCCTGTGCCCTTTGTGATGGCACAGATTTTTGCGTCCAATATCGGCGGTACGGCAACCATGATTGGCGATCCGCCCAACATCATGATTGCCAGTGCTGTGAAAGAGCTGGATTTCATGTCGTTCGTGCGCGTGCTGGCCCTGCCTTGTGTGGTGATTTTTGTGCTGACGTTGGCCCTCATCATCCTGATTTACCGCAAGGAACTCAGCAAGAGTGGCACGCGCCGCCAGCGTATCATGAACATCAAGACGCAGGGGCTCATCCGCAGCAAGGCTATGTTGCAGCGCTCGCTCTTCACGCTGGGCGTGACGGTGATTTTGTTCTGTAGTCATGGACAAATTCCCGGTTGGACGCTGGAGTCCGGTACTATTGCCGTGACGGGGGCTTCGCTGCTCATGCTGATGACGATGCCCGGTCGTGAGCGAGTGCTGGAGCGCGTGTTCTCCCAGGTGGAATGGATTACCATCTTCTTCTTCATTGGTCTGTTTGTGCTTGTGGGCGGTCTGGAGGTGAATGGCATTATCAATTGGCTTGCCGCTCAGGCGATGGAGCTGACCGGTGGTAATCCCACGGCCACCACGATGACCGTGCTGGGAATGAGCGCAGTGATGTCTTCCTTTGTGGATAATATCCCCTTTGTGGCGACCATGATTCCCCTTATCAAAGATATGGGTGCCATGGGATATGGAGATTTGGAGCCGCTTTGGTGGGCTCTTTCGCTTGGTGCTTGCCTGGGTGGCAATGGCACGGTGGTCGGTGCCAGTGCCAATGTGGTCGCTTTGGCGATGGCTCGCAAGCACAATCTGGTGGTGACGTTTTTCGGCTTTATGAAGGTGGCCTACCCGCTGATGTTGCTCTCCATTGCGATTGCGGCGGTGTACCTGTGGCTGCGTTTCCTGTGATGCGTTGAGCGCATGCTCCATTGGCTATGAATATCGCAGAAATAGCGGCTGTGGGGGCCATTCTGGCAGTGGATGCCACGGTGTATTCCTTTTCTTATGGCTTGATTCTGCGAGAGAGACGCCTTCGTTCATCACTTTTGCTGGCGCTTACGGTGGGTGGCTACCAGGCGCTCATGCCGCTGCTGGGGTATTTGGGTGGCACGCGTGTGCGCGATGTGGTCGATGCGTGGGACCATTGGATTGTGCTGGCTGTCTTTTGCTTGCTGGGCGGGAGCATTATTTACAAGACGTGGTGCTCCGGTGGCGAGGATGAAGAGGCGGCGCCTGCGCAGCCTTTGGCCTTTGTTGCTCTCATGATTGTGGGCATTGCTACCAGTATCGATGCATTGGCTGTGGGCGTTTGTATGGCTCTCGGTGATATCGGTGGCAAAAATCTTGGCTTTATGAGCCTTTTGGGAGCCGTGGCTATCATTGGGGTGATTACGTTTGTGGCCTCTGCCGGGGCGTTTCATTCGGCGCGCATGTTGCACCGCTTGCCTACCCAATGGCTGGAAACCGCTGCAGGGTTTCTTCTGATAGCCCTTGGTATCCACAATGTCCTCCGCGAGCTTTTTTGTGCTTGCTGATTCATCTCATCAAAAGAATCAGGCTGCGAGGGAATCCCTCGCAGCCCGGAAAATCATAGGGAAGGGCAGCCTTGTGTCTTATTTGCCAAAGTAGCGCTTGAGCAGACCATCGAAACCGCGACCGTGGCGGGCTTCGTCCTTGCACATTTCGTGCACGGTGTCGTGGATGGCATCGTAGCCCAGTTCCTTGGCACGGCGGGCGATGGCAAGCTTGCCTTCGCATGCACCGTATTCTGCATCGGCGCGCATTTGCAGGTTCTTCTCCGTGTTGTCGGTGAGCACCTCGCCCAACAGTTCGGCGAACTTGGCGGCGTGTTCGGCTTCTTCAAAAGCGTAGCGCTTGAAGGCATCTGCCACTTCGGGGTAGCCATCGCGCTCGGCCTGGCGGCTCATGGCCAGGTACATGCCTACTTCGCAGCATTCGCCCGTGAAGTTCTCGCGCAGCCCCTGCACCACCCATTCATCAAGCCCCTGGGCTACACCAATGCGGTGCTCGTCGGCATACACTTTCTTAGTCTCATCCATTTCCTTGAAGGTCTTGGCTTTGCAGACCGGGCACACGGCCGGGGTTTCTTCTCCTTCTACAACGGCGCCACATACTGTGCAGATGTACTTCTTCATGTTTCTGTTTCCTTTCTTTTGGATTGATTGTGCTGTGTGTTGTGTGTGATTTTTTACTCCGTTCCCGGAGGACAGGCGCAGTATAATTAGAATTATTCTAAAAGTCAAGAAGAATTTTAGAAAAAATCTAAAAAAGTTTCATTTCTTAGGAAAACTTAAAAATGGTGCAGGGGCTGTAAACCGCGTAATCATAAGATGTGGCATAGGAGAGGGATTGACGGTACCATTTCTTGTGGTACGATGAGCGCATGCGATGCATACAGTGCGGATTCATGGAAGACAAGGTCATCGACTCGCGAATGTCGAAGGACGGGACGTGCATACGACGCCGGCGAGAATGCCTGCGCTGCAATTACCGTTACACGACCTATGAGCAGATTGAACGCACGGAATTGCGAGTCCTCAAGCGCGGCAACGTGCACGAGGCTCTCAACCGCGAGAAGATTCTGCGCGGTATGATTAAAGCCTGCGAGAAACGCCCCGTAAGCATGGATCAGCTGGATGTGGCGGCCGATGAGATTGTATCTGAACTGCACCGCGACCACCAGCGCGAGATTCCATCCTCCGTCATCGGTATGAAGGTGATTGAGAAGTTGCAGAGCATCGACCCCGTGGCCTACATTCGCTACGTCTCCGTGTATCGTCAGTTCCAGAACGTGGAAGAGTTCATTGAGCTCGTTCGCAAGATGGAGCGCAAGAGCATGAATGACCCCTTGCAACGTAAACTTTCCATCTGATTATGATTGCGATTAAAACTCACCGCCCGCTGCTGCAAACGGGGCATTGTGTGATCTCCGATTATGATTGGAGGTGGATAGAGCACATGTTGCAGGAGGCGGCGCAGCAAGCCGGCACCAAGCTGCCGTGCAGTGCGGAGATTGCGCAGGGTATCTACCTGTATCTGGAGCATGAGTGTCCGCTGCGTACCATGCCGCTGGAGTACTTGTTTGAGCGCATGCGCCGCTTGCTCCATGAAATTGGGCTCCCCCTGGTGGCCGCTCACCTGCACAAGCAGACCCCGCCTGTCGATATCCGGCTGGATACCCTGGCCGGGGAAGCACCGCTGCCCCTCTTCTTTTACACAGCCTTGCGCCAGCGTATGGATTCCCTGCGCAACATGGGGCTCACTACCTATCATTTCTCCGGCAAGAAACGCTGCAGCCTCACCTTGGGGCACCGCCGCCGCTCGTGTCCCGCCCAGCAGCGTGCGCTGGAAGAGCTGGATGCGTTCCTTACCGCACAGGGGTGAAGATAGAGAAATGGGGATTTCTCGCGCAGGAGGCGCGACAACGGATTTCAAATTTTAGAATTGCATCCGTCTTCGTCTGCGCCTACGCCGAGACAGGAATTGCACATTTGGAAAGTTCCCCGCGCCGCAGGCGCGGCAAGCTTTGAGCCCCGCTTGCGGGGCGGTAGAAGATAGCCCGGGGCGTAAGCCCCGGGTAGGGTGAGA
>JAFYUJ010000100.1 GCA_017558555.1 Akkermansia sp. | reverse complement strand
GCCCGCTCCCGCCCCTGTGGCTGAGGAACCCGCTCCCGCTGCTGAGCCCGCTCCCGCCCCTGTGGCTGAGGAACCCGCTCCCGCTGCTGAGCCTGCTCCCGCCCCCGTGGCTGAGGAACCCGCTCCCGCTGCTGAGCCAGCTCCCGCCCCCGTGGCTGAGGAACCCGCTCCCGCCGAAACGCCGGCAGCCTGATTTCGGCAAAAATCTTTCTCCCGCCCCCGCAAGGTGCTCACCTGCGGGGGATTTTCTTTGTCCCGGTAGAATCACCAAGCGGCGGAAGGAAAGAAGTTGACGAATCCCCATGCAAGGTGTAGACTACATACGTGCAATACGATAGTATCTCCCAGCTGCAACATCTGATATCTGACGAGCCAGGCTATGGTACCGTTTTTGTCCAACTGACCCGAAAAACGATCAAAACCACCAAGACAGGCCGTCCTTATCTGGAAGTAAACCTGGCAGATGTGGCAAGCACGCTCACCATCAAGGTGTGGGACAACGCCATGTGGTACCCAGCTTTCATGGCATTGAACGATGAAGATTGCATCGCTGTCACCGCTACCTGGCAAAATACCCCCTACGGCATCGAAGCCACAGATGTGGATATACGCCCCCTCTCACCGGAAGAAGAACACATCATGATGACCGGTGGAGCAGAACTGGCCCAGCGCCAGGAGGAAGATTGGGATTGCATCTGCGATTTGGTTGACAGCCTGCAAGACCCGCGACTGAGCCACCTGAGCCGCGCCCTGCTGGAGAACTTTGAGTCCCGTTTCCGCCGAGCCGGAGCCGCGCGCAGCGTACACCACGCACGCCGTGGCGGTTTGGTGGAGCACACTGCCGGGGTGATGCGCGCTGCGGCAGCCTTTTGCACCGCCTACCCCCAGTTGAACCGCGATTTGCTTCTGGCTGGAGCCCTCTTCCACGACTGCGGTAAAATGTGGGAAAACGCCTATCCCGAACACGGACTTGCCATGCCTTACTCCGACACAGGCGAACTGTTGGGGCATATTTCTCTGGGCATCGAGGTCATCAACAAATTGTGGACGCGTCTCCTCACCGATGAGCGCAAAGCCGCATGGGAAGATTTGGAGCCCGCCACAGATCAAGTGCGCCTGCATTTGCTGCATCTGGTCGCATCGCACCACGGCTGTCTGGAATTCGGCTCACCGGTGGTTCCCAAAACCCCCGAAGCTCTCGCACTCAACCATGCCGACAACCTGGATGCCAAATTGGAAATGATGCGCTGTGGCTACGAAACAGCACCGGCTCTCTCCACACACATCCGCCAAGGCAAAAAGCCCCTGGCCGGTAATTTGGTCACCCCCCTGGCCGCGTTCGAATCAGATTCCACAACGGCATGAGTGAAGCCATCCTCAGCCTTGTCTCCATAGGAGCTCTGCTCATCGTCTCGCAGCTCAGCCCGGGACCGGATGTTTTCTTCGTCTTCCGCACCGCTCTGGCACAAGGCAAGAGAGCCGGGTATGCCGTGGGCGCCGGTATTACCCTGGGATTTTTCCTGCAAACACTCGCCGTATGCGCAGCCGGCTCCTGGGTCATGCAACAGAGCTGGAGTTACTGGGTGCTGGTGGCTGCATCCTGCTGGCTGTTGTACCTGGCTTGGAAAATCATGCCCAAGCGCCCGCAAACACAACAAGTGCAGCTCAACGCGCCACAAGGCACCAAAGCCCCCCTTCCGGCCCTGATGTGGCAAGGCTTCCTGTGCAATATCCTCAACCCCAAGTGCACTCTCTTCATCTGTGGACTTGCCCTGGGCCCCCTGCAACTCTACGCAGCGCAGCACACATGGTACACATTTGCTCTGGTTCTGAGCCTGCAAATCGCCAGTTTAGGGGGATGGGTGCTGTGGAGTACACTATTGCAATGGCAGCCTATCCGCGGAGTCTATTTGCGCCACACAAGAAGCATCGACACCATCTTCTCTCTGCTGCTGGCAATCTTTGCCATCCTGCTGCTCCTGCCCGGCAGTTCAAATTGAGCATTTTTCAGGCTTTAGCGGAACTTGGTGCTTGCCTTTTCGAGCCGAATAGGGTAGAGTAGACCCGCAAAGACGTTATTGCGCATATGAACGATATTATCACCACAGCATGCAAATTCGTCACGTCCTCGATTGGCCGCAAGATTCTTGTGGCTCTCACGGGTTCGTGTCTTCTCCTGTTCCTGGTGGGTCACCTGGCCGGCAACATGACCATCTACGGTGGTTGCGCAGGCGAAGGCGGCACCTCTTGGATTGACTTCTACGCCACCGGCCTGCACTCCATGCCCGCATGGTTGCTCTGGGCTATTCGCCTTGGTCTGTTGGCTGTTGCCCTCATCCACATTGTGCTGACACTGGTGCTGAAGTACGAGAACTACAACGCTCGCACCCACTACCAGAAGGAAGGTACGCTCAAGGCTACACTTTCCTCCCGCACGATGGTTCTGACCGGCGTCATGATTCTGTGCTTCCTGGCATTCCACCTGTGGCAGCTCACCTTCAACGGTGACCCCGCCAACTGCTATGACCACATCAAGGCTGCATTCACCAACCCCTGGTGCTCTGCTTTCTACATCGTAGCCATCTGCTGCTTGTTCATGCACGTGCGCCACGGTGTGCAGTCCGTCCTGCAGACCTTTGGTCTTGCCACTCGCAAGGTGCGCCCCCTCTACAACATCATCGCCGTGCTCTTCGGCATTGTGGTGTGCGGTGCTTTCATCTCCATCCCGGCTGCCTTCCTGACGGGCCTCCTTCACTAATTTACCAACAGATCGTACCATTATGAACGATATCAAGTTTCCCGTAAGCGATTACATGCCGTCCTCCTGCATCCCGGACGGCCCCATTGAGCAGAAGTGGACCAAGTACAAGCGCGAAGCCAAGCTCATCAACCCCAACAACCGCCGCAAGTACACCGTGCTCATCGTGGGTACGGGTCTGGCCGGTGGCTCTGCTGCCGCTACGCTGGCTGAGTTGGGCTACAACGTGAAGTGCTTCTGCTACCAGGACAGCCCCCGCCGTGCACACTCCATTGCTGCTCAGGGTGGTGTAAACGCTGCTCACAACTACCAGAACGATGGTGACTCCGTGTACCGTCTTTTCTACGACACCGTGAAGGGTGGCGACTTCCGCGCTCGCGAAGCCAACGTGTACCGCCTTGCAGAAGTATCCTGCAACATCATCAACCAGTGCGTAGCCCAGGGCGTTCCCTTCGGCCGCGAATATGGTGGTTTGCTCGACAACCGCTCCTTCGGTGGTTCCCAGCTCAAGCGTACCTTCTACAGCCGCGGCCAGACCGGCCAGCAGCTGCTTCTTGGCTGCTACCAGGCCATGGAGAAGGAAATCGGCAAGGGCCACATCGAAATGTACCCCCGCACCGAAATGATGGACCTGGTGGTTGTGGACGGCCACGCCAAGGGTATCGTGGTGCGCGACATGGTGACAGGTGAAATCAAGAGCTACGCCGGCGACACCGTCCTTCTTGCCACGGGTGGTTATGGCCGAGTGTTCTTCCTCTCCACCAACGCCATGGGCTGCAACGTGGGTGCTGCCTGCGCCTGCTGGAAGAAGGGTGCCTACTTCGCCAACCCCTGCTTCACCCAGATTCACCCCACCTGCATCCCCGTCAAGGGCGATTACCAGAGCAAGCTCACGCTCATGTCCGAATCCCTGCGTAACGACGGCCGCATCTGGGTACCCAAGAGCCGCGAAGTGGCTGCCAAGATTCGCCGTGGCGAGATGAAGCCCTCTGACGTGGCAGAGAGCGAACGCGACTACTACCTGGAGCGCAAGTACCCCTCCTTCGGCAACCTGGCTCCCCGCGATATTTCCTCCCGCGCAGCCAAGGAAGCATGTGACGACGAACGCGGCGTAGCAGCCACGGGTCGCGGTGTGTTCCTCGACTTCAAAGACGCCATCGAGCGCATGGGCAAGGAATGGATTGACGGCCAGTACGGCAACCTCTTCGAAATGTACGAAGAAATTACTGACGTGGATCCGCACGAGCAGCCCATGATGATTTATCCCGCCTCCCACTACACCATGGGTGGTCTGTGGGTAGACTACAACCTGATGTCCTCCATCCCCGGTCTGCACGTTCTTGGCGAAGCCAACTTCTCCGACCACGGCGCCAACCGTCTGGGTGCTTCCGCCCTCATGCAGGGTCTCTCCGACGGCTACTTCGTCATCTCCTCCACCCTGCCCACCTACCTCACCACCCAGAAGCCCGGTAGCATCACCACAGCTGCTCCCGAGTTCAAGGAAGCAGAGGATGCCGTGAAGGCTCGCATCCAGAAGATGATGGATGTGAAGGGTACCAAGACGCCCGACGAAATCCACCGCGAGCTCGGCAAGCTGATTTGGGAAGACGTAGGCATGGGCCGCACCAAGGAATCCCTCCTGCACGCCCTCAGCAAGCTGCCCGCCATCCGCGAGGACTTCTGGACCAACGTGAAGGTGGTAGGCTCCACCGAGGGTATGAACCAGGAACTCGAAAAGGCCTGGCGCGTAGCTGCCTTCCTCGACTTCGCAGACCTGCTCTGCTACGATGCTCTGAACCGTGAAGAATCCTGCGGCGCTCACTTCCGTCTTGAGCACCAGATGGCCGACGGCGAAGCCAAGCGCGATGACGAAAACTTCGCTTACGTGGCTTGCTGGGAGTACAAGGGACCGGGTGAGCTGCCCGTCCTTCACAAGGAAAACCTTACCTTCGAGAACGTCCACCTGGCTATCCGTTCCTACAAGTAAAGATTCGAATCAACAGCAAACTTATCAGATACTATTATGGCTAATCTCAATCTTACGCTCAAGGTCTGGAGACAGGAAAACGCTCAGGCCCAGGGCCGCATCGAAACCTACAAGGCCACCAACATTCCGGATGACGCTTCCTTCCTCGAGATGCTCGACATCGTGAACGAGGGTCTCGTGCACGAGGGCAAGGAGCCCATCCACTTCGACCACGACTGCCGCGAAGGCATCTGCGGTATGTGCTCCCTCACCATCAATGGTGTACCCCATGGTGGCAAGAAGGTGACAACCTGCCAGCTGCACATGCGCCAGTTCAAGGATGGCGACACCATCTGGATTGAACCCTTCCGCGCTGCTGCATTCCCGCTGCTGCGTGACTTGGTGGTAGACCGTACCGCACTGGACAACATCATCGCCGCCGGCGGTTTTGTGGACGTGCGCACCGGTTCCGCCCCCAACGCCAACAACATGCCCGTACGCAAGAAGACGGCCGATGCCGCTTTCGACGCCGCCGCTTGCATCGGTTGCGGTGCTTGCGTGGCCAGCTGCAAGAACAGCTCTGCCATGCTCTTCACCTCTGCCAAGGCCGCTCACCTCAACCTGCTGCCCCAGGGCCAGCCGGAAAAGAACAAGCGCGTGCTTGCCATGGTGCGCCAGATGGACGCCATGGGCTTCGGCAACTGCACCAACCAGTACGAGTGCGAAGCCGCCTGCCCGAAGGGCATCAGCGTAGACAACATCGCCAAGCTGAACCGCGACTACATGATCGCCTGTGCAGCCGAGGCCGTGGGTGTTTACTCCTGATCATCACATCCTCATCTCCATCCCCTGCCGAAGCAATTCGGCAGGGGATTTTGTTCTCCCCCCCCTCTCAATGATGTCAACAATGAACAAGACCGCGCACCGGGAGCTCCCTTTTATCAGCATTTTGGTCATGGGCCACAATCAGGAAGCCTTCATGGGGGACTGTGTTGATTCTGTCTTGTCACAAGCGTACGAAGGACGCTTGGAAATTGTATTGTGCGATGATTGCTCCACAGATGGCACATATGCCATCATGCAGCAAAAAGCAGCCGTGTACCGCGGGCCTCATACCGTCATTACCCACCGCTGTCCGGTCAATGGGAAAGTGGCAGTCAACATGAACGTGGCCGTATCGCTCTCCCATGGTGATTGGCTGATGCGTGTTGATGGGGACGATATACTGCACCCCGATCGCACAAGATTAACCGCCCTTGCCATCATGAAATACCCGGATGCCACGGCTATTTCCGGCAAGCTGATACCCTTTGAAGATAAGCCTCAACGCGTCTCCAATCCCAGCGATGAAGAGCTGGATTTTGCCGTAGCCGACAAATCTCAGCTGACAGCCCACCAAAAACCTGCATATCTGGAATGGTGGGGATGCATGATGACCATGTCCCGCCGCATTTTCACTGAATTCGGAGATTTACCAGCTATCTGCAACGTGTTAGACGACACCATGTTTGCCACAAGAGCGCTCATGCTGGGGCCATTCGTCATCATCCGTAACGGCATCCTGTTATACTATCGTCGCCATGCCGACAACATCTCATCTGAGTCAGACAAGCGTGGATACCAAAGTCTCTTCCACGTCTTAAAATCGGAAAAAGCATCTCGCGATTATTACCGCCGTGGCATACCCAGCCATGAGCCCATCTTGGCAGAAATTGAAACATACGCACAAACGCACCCGGACACCCAGGGCTTACTGGAATTCTTCCGCACCTACTTTGCTGAACTCCGCCACCAAGCTCTGTACTGGGAGAAGAGCTGGGCTTACCGCCTTAATGAAACAGACATCCCCGGAGGATGGCTTCGTAAACTTCCTCACGCTCTATCCACGCTCTCACCTCTGACTTACGCCTTAGCCCGTTGGATTAAGCAATTTATGCGCTGAGCTAAGCTGTATCCAATCAAACGAAGTACGCCACCAAGGGCGAAAGATTGCATATTCCATTGAATATGTCGCATTTTAAGCTTGCCAACGGCGCTTTAGCACCTAAAATTTACAAAGCAATGCGTAGGACGATGATTTGCGAGGCAAATCTTCCTGCGGTAGTTGCGAAATGACACCTCATCAAGCCGGCGGTCTGCGTATCTCGAAACAACCGTTCATCGGCTTTACTTACTCCCCCAATACCAACATGGCTGAACATCACACACACGGACGGCAGGGACAAGGCTCCCGTCACCGTCAGAATCACCACCGCCGCCGCCACCACCAGCGCATGCCGCGCCCGGAGGCCGCGCCCGAAAAAAAGCCCTCTCTGCTGACTCGCCTGCTGCGTTTCTTTGGCTTCAGCAAGAAGGATGTCAAGGAAGACAAGCGCAAGCAAAAGGACAACAAGCGCAACAACCGCAACAATGTTCCCCAAAAGGTTCGCGTTGCCAAGACCAACAATCACCAGGGCGGCAACCCCGGTGCCAAAGGCAAGCGCCGTGCCACCTCCACCCTGCCCACCCGCAATGCGCGTCTCTACGTCGGCAACCTCTCATACGAGGCAACCGAATCTGAGCTGGAAGACCTGTTCAAGGGCTTTGGCAACGTGCGCAGCGTGGAAATCATCTACAACCCGCGCACCTACAAGAGCAAAGGCTACGCCTTCATCGAGATGTTCCAGCTTGATGACGCCCGCCGCGCCGCAGAGGTGCTGCATGGCCAGCCTTTCATGGGCCGCGAGCTCATGGTGAGCGCTGCCAGCGAGCGCCCCGACAACGCCAGCGACGACGACGCTCCCGCAGAGCAGGCTCCCGCTGCGCCCGAGGCAGAAAGCACTCCCGAGCAGGCCTGATTCCGGAGCCTGCACAACACCCCTTATCAAGCAGCGGCTGCAAGTCGCTGCTTTTTTTGTGCCCATAAAAAACCTCCGAGCAGAGAACCGCCCGGAGGTTTGGTGTACTTGGGAGAATGTTTTTTTATCAGAAGGGGATATCATCATCCGCCTCCTGGGGCATGGGGGCAGGCGCTTGCTGCGGGCGGCTCTGCTGGTTGTAACCACCATTGTAGCCGGAGTTACCACCGTTGTTGTAGCCACCGCCATTGTAGCCGCTGCCGTTATTGCTGTAGGAATTGCGCTGCTGGTAAGAGCCACCGCCGGCGGGGCGGTCGCCACCTTCGCGGCCCCCCAGGAGCTGCAAATTCTCCGCCACGATGCGGATGCGGCTGCGGCGCTGGCCGGTCTGCTTGTCTTCCCAGGTGTCCTGCTGCAAGCGGCCTTCAATAAACACCGGGCGACCCTTGGCCAGGTACTGAGCAGCAATTTCACCCGTGCGACCCCAGCAGGTCACATCCAGGTAAGTTGTCTCCTCACGGCGCTCGCCTTCGTTCATGCCGCTGGTGCTCACACGGTTCACAGCCAGGCGCAATTCAGTCAGGCTCGTACCACGGGGGGTAGTGCGCACCTCAGGATCGGCAGTCAGATTGCCGATAATCATCACTTTGTTAAGATTTGCCATAATCTTGAAATCGCTAGAAATAAATATCGTATTACCTCCTTGCTGCCTTATCAGCGCAAAGAGCCTTGTCTGAGGCCTATCCTACCCGCAGAACATAGGGTTGACAAGCAAAAAAACAGCCCGGAATGTAGAATTTCCAACGCGATAGACAAATATAGGCTTGCAAGTTGGGGCGTTGCATAGTAGAATGCGCTGCTCCCGCAGGCGCGGGTGTACCCATTTTTTCATCCATGAAGACAGAACTTATCGAGAAGGCGGCGCAGATTGTAGGCGATAATCAATTGCTGGTCAATATCGTATCCAAGCGAGTTCAGCAGCTCAACCACGGCTCCGACCCCTACATCCCGACTGATCCTGAAATGGGTTGCGGCGATATCGCCCTGACCGAAATCATCGAAGGTAAAATCACCTGGCGCGAACAGACGGAGGAGGATCTGGAGCAGCAGAACGATCCCTTTGCAGAGGCTCCCGTCGCGGAAGAACCCGCCGCTGCCGAAAGCGTGGTAACCATCACTCCCGATTTATAAATCGCGGCGTACACCCCTGTACGCTTCATAACCAGCAGCCCGGGAGTCAACGCTTCCCCGGGCTGCGGTGTCTAACCTCATCTCTATACCACCATGGCCAAGAAGCCTGCACAGCAAAGCAACCTGATTGCCAGCAACAAAAAGGCGGGGCGGGATTATGAAATCCTGAGCCGCCACGAATGTGGTATCGAGCTGAAAGGCACCGAGGTCAAATCCATCCGCGAAGGTCGAGTCAACATATCAGATGCCTTCGCTCGCGTGGAAAAAGGCCAGCTGTTCCTCTACGGCTGCGATGTGCAGCCCTGGGAAACGGCCGGCAAGTGGTTCCAGCACGAAGCCAAGCGCCCGCGCCGTCTGCTCATGCACAAGCGCGAAATCCTGAAACTGGAAATCCAGATGGCCCAGCGCGGCTTTGCCCTCCCCCTGCTGCGCCTCTACTGGAAAAACGGCAAAGTGAAAGCAGAGCTCGGCACCGGCCGTGGTAAAACGCACCGAGACCAGCGCTATGATTTGAAAGCCAAGGCCGAAATGATGGAAGTGCGCCGCGAAGTGACGCGCTTCAATAAGGGTTTCCGTTGATTTTTCTCGCCAAAAGGTGAGCTCATGTGCTAATGTGGCAGCATGAAGATAGCCACATGTGCCGCCGTACGCGCAGCAGAGCATGCTGCCTTTGAATCGGGAGCCATCCGCTCACTGGAGCTGATGGATGCCGTTGTGGAACTCATGTGGCAAGCCGTCCAAAGCGCCCCCGAATTGCAATTCCCCCCCTCCCAAGTGGTCATCTATGCCGGGAAAGGGAACAACGCCGGCGATGCTATCGGCCTGGCAGCCCGCTACACCTGCCCCCTTGTCTTGCGCCCTGCCTGCGCGGCAGATGAACTCTCTCCCGATACCCGTGCGCAGCTCGCCCGCATACCCGGCGCCCGCATCAGCACAGCTCCACCAATTCCCCTGCCTCACACCCTGATTGTGGATGGTCTGCTGGGCTCCGGGGCCAGCGGCCCGCTCCGCCCGCCATATGACGAGCTGGTGCAGGAGATGAACACCCTGCGTGCCGCCGCCCCCCACAGCCTCCTGCTGGCCATCGATGTACCCACCGGGCTCCACGCCGATACCGGCGAGGCGCAATCCCCCACCGTACTGGCAGATGTGAGCTGCCCCATCGGCTGCGTGAAACCCGGCATGCTGGCAGATGGTGCAGAAGACTACGTGGGCCGTCTGTTGCCCATCCCCCTGCCCGGCATCAGCATCCCCGCAGCAGATACAGCCACCGTCCTCTGTCCCCATACCGCCGGCTTGCGCCTCCCTCGCCGCGCCTATTCCTGTTTCAAAAACCGAGCGGGGCGTGTCAACATCGTGGCAGGCTCCGTGGGCTATCTGGGAGCCGCGCAAATGTGCGCAGAAGCAGCCCTGGCCGCAGGCGCAGGTTTGGTGGCGCTCTATTGCCTGCCGGATGCCTACCCCCTTCTTGCCACGCGCGTGGCGCCGGAAATCATGGTACACCCCGTGCACAGCTATGCAGAAGTGCCCACCACAGGCGCAGAGGCCTGGCTCATCGGCCCCGGGCTGGGTGCGCCACCCGCCGCGGATAGACTCGCCCTGCAACAACTCATCCTGCGGGCAGAAGGAGCCCTCGTGTTGGATGCCGATGCGCTCAACCTCGCCGCCAAACTGGGCTGGTGCCTCCCGCCCCATGCCATCCTTACCCCTCACCCGGGCGAAATGAAGCGTCTGCTCGACACCTACGCGCCCGGCTGCACCGCCACCACGCGCCGCGCCATTGCCCACAGCTTTGTGGCAGCCTGCCCCTGCACCCTCCTGCTCAAAGGCGCGCGCACTTTCATCACCGATGGCACCCACAGCTGCTACAACTCCACCGGTGGCCCCTACATGGCCTGCGGGGGCCAGGGAGATGTGCTGGCCGGGGTCATCGCCGCGCTGGCGGCCCAAGGCTTGGAGCCCTACCAGGCAGCAGCCACCGGGGCCTACACCTGCGGGCTTGCTGCCGCCACCGCCTGGCGCGCGCTGGGTTGCCCACCCTCGGTGCGCCCCACCCAGCTGCTGCCATTTGTGTCAAAACTCTTATAATGCCCCCTTATTTCCCCTCCATGAGGGAAACGATAGCATCTGCGGCGCGCAGAACAGCACCACCGCGGCCCAGATGATTGGTAGCCTCGCGCATACCGGCCAGCACCTCTTCGCGGGGGCCGGGCTGGGTCAGGCGCTCCAGCTCCGAAAGGCAATTTTCCACATTGAAATCGTGCTGAATCAGCTCGCGGGTGATGGGTTTATCCTCCAGAATGTTGACCATACCAATGTATTTGATGGTCAGCAGCATGCGGCCCAGCATGTACGTACCCCAGGCTACTTTGTATACCAGCGCAAAGGGCAATTCATGCAGCGCAGCTTCCAGCGTCGCGGTACCGGAGGTCACCAACGCGGCATCGGCACGGTCCATCAAATCATGGTAGCTGCCGGGGCAGATGTTGATGAGCTCGGGGGCCACACCGGCCTTGCGGGTCATTTTCTGCATCAGCTCAGCCAGTTTGGGGGAGCTGGCAGAGGTCTCGAACCTCCACTCGGGGTGAGCTTTCTTAGCGGCCTGCACCACCTTCAGGAACACGGGGAAATGGCGCTCAATCTCGCGGCGGCGGCTACCGGGGAAGAGGCCAATAAGCCCCTTCTCTCGCACGTCGGTGCGGCGTGTTGCCAAAATTTCATCGCGCAGGGGATGGCCCACAAACTCTGTGCGCAAGCCCACAGCCTCGAACACGGGCTTTTCGAAGGGGAAAATGCACATCATCAAATCCAGCACACGGGCCAGCTTGGGCGCGCGCTTCTTGTGCCAAGCCCACACCATGGGGGCAATGAAATATGCGATTTTGGTCTCCGGGGCCTTCACGTGGATACGCTCAGCCAAGCGCTGGTTGAAGCCGGGGTAGTCAATAAGGAGCAGCAAATCCGGTTTTTCGGCCACGATTTTTTCCTCCATGGCATCCAGGTGGTTCATGAAGAAGCGAGCATGGCGCAGCACCTCGACCACACCGATGACGGCAGCTTGCTCTGCCCAATCCTGCACACCGGGAGCCACCGCATGCATGCGACTGCCCCCCAAGCCGGAAATCTCGGCCCCGGGATAGCGCTTCAGCAGCTCTTCCATCAGCATGGCACCCAACTTATCTCCGCTCTTCTCGCCGGCAACAACTACAATTTTCATGCCAATATGTTACTGCATCTTTCTTGCAAAAGCAAGAAAGGAATCACGGGAAATGCGCAACGAAGCATAAATGTATCAACCGCCGCTTCACTCTGGGGAATACCCCAGGGCCGCCATGGTTTGTGCATAGACCACGGGGGAAATTTCGCTGGGGCGTATTTCTGCCTTTTCGCTCCAGAAGACAGCTGTGTGCAGTACCGGTATACCGCAAGCCGCCAGGTGCGCATCGATGGCAGCTTTGTGCGCCAGCACTTCCTCCCGGGTGGGGGCATGCACCACACCCATGATTTGGGCCCCGCCAAAGGGAGCTCCGCCGCTGCGCCAATAGCAATGAGTCATGCAGATATGGCGGCCACACTCGGCACCGGCGCACTCCTCCAGACCAGCGGGCACCGCCCAGTGGAAAAGGCCGCTGGCACCGGTACCCGCATGCTTGCTGGGCTTACGGGTATGGTCCAGGAACACGGCAAAGCGGCCAATCACCTTGCGGGCATCCAGCCCGGCCGCAAGGCGGGCAAAAGTCTCGTAGCTTATCCCCAGCTGCTCTGCGCGGGCGCTCCAGGGCTCATGCACCAGTTCCTCGGGCTCCAGACTTTCTTTCAGCGCCAGCAACACACTCCACTCCTCGGGGGTGAGCTCAGGGCGGGCAATCCCCTGCATCTCGGGCAGGGTCTCCAGCTTATCCCCGGGCTTGAGCCCGGCGCGGCGCACATGCCCCACCCCCAGAGCAAACATGCCCACCACCGGCAACGGAACAAAATCCTCCGCACCAATATGTGTGGCCAACATGCGGCAATGCCCCTCCACCGTGTTGCTGCCCGTAGGCACTTTCACCGTGGTCCACAAACGGTAATCAGCCCCGGGCGCGGCGGGGTCCAGGCTCCGGCGCAGCACGATATGCCCCGTGAAAGGGTCATGCACTTTCAACCATTCCCAGGCTGCCTCGCAGCGTTCCGCAGGCAATTTCCATGCCACCAGGGCACCATCTGCCAGATTGGTCGACAGGAGCGTCTGGCGTACGCGGCGCACCGTACCGGCCGCCAACATGGCGCGCAAGCGCTCAATCACCAGCTCCTCAGGCAATCCGCAGCGCTCTGCCACCACCGCAAACGGGCGGGCATGAAACCCCTGCACCTGGTCCTCAGCCACCGCCAGGATGCGGCGGTTTATTTCATCTGCTACGTCGGCGGGTATCATTGGGGATTCACCGTGCCGCAGTATGTGAAAAGGGTGGGGTCCAGCTCTGCCAGCGCAGCCTCAGCCACAGCACGGGCCTGCTCGGGCGTTTCCGTCAGGGCAAACATGGTCGAGCCGCTGCCGCTCATGAGCGCAGCGCGTACACCCTCGCGTTCCAGCAGCCAGCGTTTCATCATCGCCAGCACCGGGAATTTCTCGAACACAGGCTTTTCCAAATCATTCACGATGCGCAAGCCATCTACCTCCTGCACACCGTAGGGCACCCCCTGCAAGCGGCGCGCCCCGGTAAATCGCTTGTAAGCCGTGGGCGTGGCTACGCCAAACTGCGGCTTGAGCAACACGATGGGACTGCTCCACTCCGCAAACGCCGGCAACGGCTTCACAATCTCACCACGCCCGGTGCAGCGGCTGATAACCGGATTCAGGAAGAACGGCACATCGCTGCCCAGATTGGCCGCCATGGCAGAAAGCTCCTCCATATCATAATTGGTGCCGAGAATCTCGTTGAGAGCGCGCAGCGTCACACCGGCATCTGCCGAGCCACCGCCCAACCCGGCTCCGTGGGGGATGCGCTTGGTGAGCGTAATCTTCTGCTTAGCCTTGCGGCCATACACCTTTTCAAACTCTCGCACCGCACGGAAGACCAGGTTGCTCTCATCCGTCGGCACACCCGGCGTATCGCACAACAGTGTCGTGGTGCGCGAATTGTGAAAATCCAACTCATCCTCCAAATCCAATCGAGCCATCACCATATCCACCTTGTGGAATCCATCCTCGCGCTTTCCCAAGACCTTCAGAGACAAGTTAATCTTTGCCGGAGCTGTGTACTTCACCATGTGCTCATCCTACCCCAATCCCTACCCAAATGCAAGCCATTTCAGGGCAAGCTGACGCGGCGCACGCGCGAGAGGCATGCAGAACGGAAAAAACGCTTGATTTTCAGCGGGAGGTGTACGATAATGCCGCGCGACATGTCCGAACGCAAGAATCCGTATCCTTTTGATGTATTTGAACCCAAGTGGCAAGCCACCTGGGATGCCGAAAAGACCTTCAAGGTAGCCAACCCGGGCGAACCGGGTTTTGATGCCAGCAAACCCAAGTATTATGTACTGGATATGTTCCCGTACCCGAGTGGCGCCGGCCTGCACGTAGGCCACCCGGAAGGCTACACCGCTACCGATATTGTGAGCCGCTACAAGCGCATGAATGGCTACAATGTGCTGCACCCCATGGGCTGGGACTCCTTTGGTCTGCCCGCCGAGCAGTACGCCATCAAGACCGGACAGCACCCGGCTGTGACCACCAATGCCAACATCGACAATTTCCGCCGCCAGCTCAAGATGCTGGGCTTCTCCTATGACTGGGATCGCGAAATCGCCACCACCGACCCCCGCTATGTACGCTGGACGCAGTGGATTTTCCTGCAGCTCTACAACTCCTACTACAACGAGGAGCTCAAGAAAGCCCGCCCCGTGAGCGAGCTGGAAGCCCAGGGCTGGACCCGCGAGCAGATTGACAACGTGCGCCTGGCCTATGTGGCCGAGGGCATGGTGAACTGGAGCCCGGACATGGGCACCGTGCTGGCCAACGAAGAGGCTGAAGAATGGAAGAGCAAGGGCCACATCGTCGAGCGCCGCAAGCTGCGCCAGTGGATGCTGCGCATCACCGCCTATGCCGAGCGCCTCATCGATGAGCTGGAGCCGCTCGACTGGCCCGAAAGCATCAAGCTGCTGCAGCGCAACTGGATTGGCAAGTCCACCGGCGCCGAGGTCAACTTCGACTGCCAGGGCAACACCATCACCGTGTACACCACCCGCCCGGATACACTCTTTGGCGCCACCTACATGGTGCTTTCCCCCGAGCATGATTTGGTTCCCGCCATCACCACGCCCGAGCAAAAAGCTGCCGTGGAAGCCTACCAGGCCGAGTGCGCCGCCAAGAGCGACCTGGAGCGCACCGAGCTCAGCAAGGAGAAGACCGGTGTCTTCACTGGTGCTTATGCCACCAACCCCGTGAACGGCAAGCAAATTCCCATCTGGATTGCAGACTACGTGCTCACCGGCTACGGCACCGGCGCCATCATGGCCGTGCCCGCCCATGACAGCCGCGACTTCGAATTTGCCACCAAGTTTGAACTTCCCATCATCCAGGTGGTGCAGCCCGATGCCGAAGGCGCCGATTGGCAGAACTTCTGCGGCTACGATGGCACCATGGTCAACTCCGAGCACTTCAACGGCCTGAGTGTCCCCGAAGCCAAGAAACAGATGACCGCCTGGCTCGAAGAAAAGGGCTATGGCCAGGGCAAGGTAAATTACAAGTTGCGTGACTGGCTCTTCAGCCGCCAGCGCTACTGGGGCGAACCCTTCCCCATCGTCTGGAACACCAAGGACGGCAACCACTACGCCATCCCCGAAAGCGAGCTGCCCCTGCTGCAGCCGGAGATGGAAGACTTCAAGCCCAGTGGCGACCCCCGCGGCCCGCTCGTGAAAGCCACCGAATGGATTCGCTACTCCGAGGACTACACCCGCGAAACCAACACCATGCCCCAGTGGGCCGGTTCCTGCTGGTACTACCTGCGCTATCTCGATCCCACCAATGACAACGCCTTTGTGGCCCCCGAGGTGGAGCAATACTGGATGGGCGGCGGCAACCCCGGCGGTGTAGACCTGTACGTGGGTGGCACCGAGCACGCCGTGTTGCACTTGCTCTACGCCCGTTTCTGGCACAAGGTGCTGTTCGACTACGGTCTGGTCTCCACCAATGAACCCTTCAACAAGCTGGTGAACCAAGGCCTCATTCTGGGTGAAGACAGCCAGAAGATGTCCAAGAGCCGTGGCAACGTCGTCAACCCCGATGACATCGTGCGCGCTTACGGCGCAGACTCCCTCCGCATGTACGAAATGTTCATGGGCCCGCTCAAGGAAGTGAAACCCTGGCAGACCAAGGGTGTGGAAGGCATCAGCCGCTTCCTGGCCCGCGTGTGGCGTGTCGCCATGCAGGAAAACCAGGAGGGCGAGTGGGAACTCTCCGGCAAGGTGACTGATGCCGACAACGGCGACGTCACCCCCGTGCGCAAGGAAGTGCACAAAACCATCAAGAAGGTGGGCGAGGACATCGAAAGCATGAGCTTCAACACCGCCATCTCCAAGATGATGGAATGCACCAATGCCATGACCTCTGCCGCCAGCGTCACGCTGAGCGACTACGTGAGCCTGCTGCATGTACTCAATCCCTTTGCCCCACACCTCACAGAGGAACTCTATGCCCAGCTGCGCACGGCATTCCCCGCCCTGCCCGCTGCCTACCTCTGCCAGCAACCCTGGCCCGGCTTCAACCCCGAGTACCTGGTGGAAAACACCAAGGAAATCGTCATCCAAATCAACGGCAAGCTCCGTGATAAGATGACCCTCGCGGCCGATGCATCCAAGGAAGAGACCGAAGCCGCCGCTCTGGCCTCTGCCAAGGTGCAGGAACTCATCGCTGACAAGACCGTCCGCAAGGTCATCGTGGTACCCGGCCGCCTCGTCAACATCGTCGCAAACTAACCCACCCCCCCATACCCAACACAACATGAATGCATATACTGCTATCATTCTGGCCGCATTCGGCTTCTGCATCCTCGGCACCGCCCAGGCTGCCCACCCCACCATCAAGAAGCCCTCGGTGAAAATCACCAAGCCCGCTGTCAAAACAACCAAGCCCGCCGTCAAGGTGACCAAGCCTGCCGTCAAGGTCACGGAACAGGGCGTGGAAGTGATCAAGCCTGCCGTGGATGTCACCAAACCCTCGGTGGACATCACCAAGCCCAACGTGGAAATCGAGAAGCCCTCCATCGACCTGCCCAGCGCCTCCGATGCGAAGCTCCCCGACCTCAAGAAGCCTGAGCTCAATATCACCAAGCCCGCTATCGAAGTCAACGAGAACGGTGTCAACATCACCAAACCCTCCGTCGACCTCAAGTAAGCCCGGCGCTTCCGTCTCACTTCATCAGCTCGCCCCGCCACCGCGGAGCGAGCTGATTTTTTATAAGACAAGCAAAACAGAGTCAGCAGGGAATAATGGACTTGAAAGCGCGGGGGTGGCGGGTATAATAGTGGCATGCCTACTGTAAGTCTGTCGTTAGGAAAGCATTCGTATGATGTGCATGTGGCCAATGGGTTGTTGGAATCTGTGGGCTACCACATCAACCGGCTGCGGCTGGAAGGCAAGGCTGCACTAATCTCAGATTCCAATGTATACCCCTTGTACGGAGAGCAGGTGAAGCAGAGCCTGGAGGAGGCAGGATTCAGCGTTTCCTCCCACATTTTCCCCGCCGGTGAGCAGAGCAAAAACCTGCAAACCATCGAAACACTGGCAGATGAAATGATTGCCGCCGGGCACGACCGCAGCAGCTTTGTGGTGGCCCTGGGCGGTGGTGTCGTAGGCGATATGGCCGGTTTCCTGGCCTCCATCTACTACCGCGGTATTCCTTTTGTGCAGGTGCCTACCAGCGTGATGGCCCTGGTGGATAGCTCCGTAGGCGGCAAGACAGCTGTGGATGTCGCCGGTGGCAAGAACTTGCTGGGTGCTTTTCACCAGCCGCGCGCCGTACTCGCAGACCCAATGACGCTGATGAGCCTGCCCACCCGCGTCCTGCGCGAGGGCATGGCCGAGATGGTGAAACACGCGGCCATCCGCAAACCAAGCATGCTCGCCACGCTGCGCGAACTGGCCACTGAGCTGGATTTAGGCTTCTCCCTGAACACCCTGCAGCGCCTGCCCGATATCATCGCAGAAAACATTGAAATCAAAGCCCGTGTAGTGGAGGCAGACGAGAAAGAAACGCAGGGTGTGCGCGCATTCCTGAACTTCGGCCACACGCTGGGCCATGGTATCGAAGCCAGCCTGCCATATGGCGAGCTTCTGCATGGCGAAGTGGTGAGCCTTGGCATGCGCGCAGCGCTCTACATCTCCCGCAAGCGCGCAGGCCTGAGCGAACGCGCCGAGAAGGACATTCTCACCACCCTGAAAGCGCTGGATTTGCCCCTGGTGCTACCCGCCGGAGTCGATATAGAAAAAGCCCTGGCCAAGGTGGCAACAGACAAGAAGTTTGTAGGCGGCAACATCCGCTTTGTGCTGCTGAAAGCAGCTGGCGAGCCCCTCTTCAGCCCCGAGGTTACCCAGGATGACTTGAAAGAAGCCCTGCTTCACCTCACCACCCCAGTTTAATTCATTTTCACCCCCATCCCTACTATGACAGACCCGCGTATCCCCCAACTGGCCCGCAATCTGATTACCCATTCATGCCACGTGAAACCCGGCGAGCATGTGCTGCTGGAGCTCATCGACACGCCCGATGAAATCGGCATCGAGCTCATCCGCGCCGTGCGAGAAGCCGGAGCCAACCCGCACGTAAACCTGCGCCACGGCCGCATCACCCGCGAGATGTTCACCGGCGCCACAGATGAGCAATACGCCTCCATCGCCGGCTTTGAATTGGCTGAAATGCAGGCCATGGATGCCTACATCGCCATCCGCGGCGGCCACAACAGCTTCGAAAACTCCAGCGTGCCCTCCGAACGCATGGCTCTGGCACAGAAACACATGCGTCCCGTACACGAGGAGCGCGTCTGCCGCACCAAATGGTGTGTACTGCGCTGGCCCACCCCCTCCATGGCGCAGGGTGCCGGCATGAGCACCGAGGCCTTCGAGGATTTCTACTTCCGCTGCTGTCTGGCTGATTACGAAAAGCTCGGTGAGGCCATGAACAAGCTGTCCGAGCGCATGATGCAGACCGACCGCGTGCGCATCGTCGGCCCCGGCACCGATCTCACCTTCTCCATCAAGGGCATGCCCGCCATTCCCTGCGCCGGCGAGATGAACATCCCCGATGGCGAGGTATTCACCGCCCCGATTCGCGATTCCATCAACGGCACCATTCACTACACCGCTCCCACCCTCTTCCAGGGCATTCCCTTCGATGGTGTGAAGCTGCGTTTTGAAAACGGCAAGATTGTGGAAGCTCACTGTAACGGCAACGAGGAAGCTCTCAACAAGATTCTGGACACAGACGAAGGCGCACGCTACATCGGTGAGTTCGCCCTCGGCGTGAATCCCTACATCCTGCAACCCATGCGCGATATCTTGTTCGATGAAAAGATTGCCGGTTCCTTCCACCTGACCCCGGGCAATGCCTACGAAAACGCCGACAACGGCAACCGCTCCCAGGTACACTGGGATTTGGTCTGCATCCAGCGCGCCGAATACGGCGGCGGCGAAATCTGGTTCGATGACGAGCTCATCCGCAAGGATGGCATCTTCACCGACCCCGCCTTTGCTATCCTCAACCCTGCCACAGAATCATGAAACTACTCCGCCCGCTCAAACGCGCTTGCAAATTCACCATGCGCCACCTGCGCCGCATCTTTACGGTAGGCGTAGTCTCTGCCATCCTGCTGGGTGGGGTGGCCATCTACTTCGGCCAAAAAGGGGCCGAAGTGGTGGAATGCAACTATCTGCAACTGCCGGAGGAAGCCCTGCCCGGCACCGGTCCCCTGCGCATTGCCTACGTGTGCGATATCCACAACGATGCGGATAAACTCCGCCAGGCTATTGTTCACATCAAAGGAGCCAAGCCCGACCTCATCCTGCTCGGGGGCGATTATGTGACCGCCAGCCAGCGCTTCATGCGCACCCGCTGGATGGTGCAAGGCCTGCGCGAACTGGCGGAAATCGCCCCCCTCTTTGCCGCCTTGGGCAACCACGATTATGAAAAATTGGGGCAGCTGGAGCGCGTCATGCAAACAGCGGAAATCACCCTGCTGCGCAACGAAGCCCGCAACTGGGAAACACCCGCCGGCGGCACTGTGTGCATTGTGGGCTTGGGCGATTGGAATGAGGGCGATGAAGACCCACACACCTGCATGCTACCCACGGGTGAAGAAGAAAGCGCCGTACTCGTCCTTTCGCACGATCCTGAAAGCCGTTGGTTCCTGCGCCAATATGACTGGGATTTGATGCTCAGCGGCCACACCCATGGCGGCCAGATTGCCAATCCTTTCACCAACCCGGTGCAGTATATATCCTTCCGCTCCTCCATGCCCGCCGGCCTCTTCGATTTCGAGGGTGCCCGCCGCGTCTTCGTCTCCCGTGGCGCCGGCAGCATTGGCGGCATGCGCTTCTTCTGCCCCCCGGAAATCAACATCATCGATATCGGCGACCGCGCCAACTTTGTGCCCCCCGCCGATGATGAAACTGAAGAAAACGAGGCCACCGAAACCAACAGCGCAGCTGAAGAACCGGCAGAAGATACACCCGAAGAGGAGGATCCCGAAGCCCCTGAACCAGAGCCAACCCCGGTCCCCGAGCAACCCCAACCAACAGGTGACAATCTCATCCCTGAGCTGCCTGCCATCTGAAGCTTCCTTCCGCAAGTTCACAAAAAAGCCACCCCAAACGGAGTGGCTTTTTTGTGCATTACGTACGAGAGAAAAACTCAGACGTTGATGTAATCAATCAGCTCGCGCAGGCGGGCATAATCACCGCGTTTGAAGGTAAAGTGCAGGCGGGGGAGGCCGGCCAGGAGAGGTTCGGGGTCGTGCTCATCAGAGGGGAGCTGCACCATATCCTTAGAGGGCATCAAATCCGGGAAATCCTGGCAAATCCACCCCATACGTTGCTCGAGGATTTCCTCCATCATGCGGATGGTGATGGTATCGCCCTCGAAGTAATAGGAGTGGAAACGGCTGTAGAAACGGTTGATGTGCATATAAGCGTCCTCGGCACTCTTGCTCACATAAAGCAGCTTCATATCGGAACGAGAGATGAGGCCGGCATCCAGCAGTTCTTTCTCGATGAAGTTCACCCAGCGAGCCCAGAATGTCTCACCGGGAGGATCCAGCAGCACAATGGGGAAAATAGTCGACTTGCCCGTCTGCATCAGGGTGATGGTTTCAAAAATCTCATCCATGGTGCCGAAGCCGCCGGGGAAGGCCACGAGGGCATCCGTCTGTTTCAGGAAGTTGAGTTTGCGGGTGAAGAAATAGTAGAAGTTCATCATCTTCTCGCTTCCATCCACCACGGGGTTGGCGTGCTGCTCATAAGGGAGCGTGATATTGAGGCCGAAGGAGCTATGCTCTGTGGCACCTTCGTTGCAGGCCTGCATCAGCCCCGGTCCACCGCCGGTGATGACCATGTAGCCATTTTTAGCTGCAAGCGCTGAGAACTCGCGAGCGATGCGGTAAGAGGGATCATCTGACTGGATGCGCGCGGAGCCGAAGCACGTGACCTTGCGCACGTTGCGGTAGGGCATGAACATCTTATCGGCGGCAAACATTTCATCAATCGTGCGGTTCATGATTTCCAAATCATGCTCCTCAATGGGGCTGAGCGCCGCATTCATGGTAGTAGAAAGCATCTGCAGCAGCGTATCGGGGTGGTGAGAGCCGCAGAAGCGATGCGCCAAGTCATACAAATTGGCATCCAGCACGGGGTTACCCGTATTCACCGGGATGGAGACAGAGCCATGGCGTTCGGCACGGCTGTTGATATCCCTCGCTGCAAGAATTTCAGGGTGTTTCATACCTTATAATATGCCATTGCGGTGTGCCATTGTCACGAAAAAAAAGCTTGCCTCAGCAAATTAACACGAAGCCCGCATTGCCTCAAAATTCCAGTCACCGAACTGACACTGTTCACAAGTTGGCCTGCTTCAGAAAAGCGGCGCGAATGCCAAGGTAATTAGCAGCCAGAATATGAAACACAAATCATCAACAGAGGGGCGGCCCCTTTATGTCAATCTCGATGGGTTGTCAATATTTTCCGTTCAGAAATAGTCTACGGTAAAATCCATTCTAATCCCTCGTATGCTGTAATCTCGTGCTTATGATACGCCACAACTAGCCTTGTAGTAAATGTCATTAAGCATTTTCATCTTTTCTTCCCACGTAAACTTCGAGCACCGTTTTAGTGCCCCTGAGGAAAGTTCTCTGCGCTTATCTTCGTGTGTAGCCAGATAGTCCAAATGTCGCGCATAATCCGCAATTACCTGTTTTTTAGACTGTATAGGTATTTTAATACCACTAGACTCATCTATGGCAGTAGAGAAACCACAATGATCAAGAACGACAATAGGAAGTCCATAGCGGAAAGCCTCAAAAACAACAGTGGAAGTATCCTCTCGGATACTTGTGATACAAAACACATGGCTTGTACCCATAATATGAAAAGCTTGCTCGCGAGGCACAAAACCATGGAATGTAACCATATCAGCTACCCCCAACTTGTGGGCTAGTTTCTTCCACGCATCGGTTCTTGGTCCCTTGCTCAAAACGTGAAGTTCGACCCTCTTCTTACACAAAGGCAATGCACGCAACAATAAATCCAACGCTTTCCTAGGCTTGTGTTCTCCAGCCCAACATATACGCAGAGGGGTGCCGGGTTCGTGAGCAACCGGCGAATATGATGTATGTCGAGTTTCTACCCCCACTTCAGCCATCAATACAGCATCTCTTCTCCATATATCCCGAATTTCTTGAATGGCTTGGGGGGTACTCGCTATAATGGTGTGGCTATTTCTTGCCGTTTGGCGAACGTTGACCGCCCATCGTTTATGTACAAAATTAATAATATTACGCAATGCAAAGTGAATAGCTCCCCAAAAACCTAAACTACTCAGCAAACACCACGGCGCATCTGTAAATCCTCCAAGAGGTCCCCATATAAAAGGCTTTCCGAGTTTCCACAACTTCCCCGGCGCTCGAAAACCAGAAATGGTCACCTGATGTACAATATCAAATTTTTCTTTTTCATCCAGCTCCCGGGCCAGCTTATATGCTTTGTTGTGCCATTTCCGGTAAAACCAATAATAACTGGGGGGCCATATTTTACGCAATGTCTCATGGTGCACGCGTGGCACAAAATGAAATGTAATATTTTCTACCTCTTTTGGATGAGTTTCTGAAAAATGTGTCAGTTTTTCCTTGAATTCTCCTTCTTCCACAATGGCATGTACATCATGAAACTTTGCTATATTACTCAGAAAATTCCACCCCATTCCTGGTTCTGAACCATGACCGGGATCACAAGCATAACATCCAAGGAGAATTTTCAAGCGTCTTCCATTCATAGACAAATAAGCGTTGTAATAATGATAATCGTCGATTGTTCAGATACGAGAAACGGAAATAGACTAAGCACTTTCTCTTACTAAAAACGAGCCAAGGCAATTTCCTCATACGAGATTGTACAGATAATGATACAATTGTCAAGCCCTGCACCACCAAGACCAAGGCAAACGCATTGGAGTAGAGTCATGCAAAGCGAGTCATACAAATACAGCTTTAAGAACATCTAAAGCAAAGTCTTCTTGCAAAGCAGGCTTGAACTTCGTCGAGCGATAAAATAGATTTGAGGTGTGTGGCTTTGTGACGCTTATGGATGTTACGGGCGAAACGAAGCATACGTGAAAACTTCAACATGCCGCAAGCTGGTTATATAGAAACGAGTTTCCAACGCTTTATATTCACCGTTGGATTTGGGAATCAACTCGAATGATTGTAGATACGCCAAGCCAAAAGTGGCCAGACCATGGCTCTCTAAATCCTTTTTCTGGCACTGCTCTACTTGACCATGTCCAGAATCGGTATTGGTGTAATCATCATCCAAACGGCAATGCTTAAACATCAGTAGTGCACCAAGACTCAAAATTGGCTGATTATCTTTGATAGGCAGCATGCTATCTGCTTTCTTGGAGATAATCCTGGCTGCGATTTCCTTTGACTGCCCATAGCCTCAATTGAGATTGTGCGCAACTCTACGTCAATCATATCGAGCAATTTGGGAATGGCAGTTATCTCATTGGATTTTTCATCAACTTTGATTTAAGCCAGAGACTTGGGGGCATAGTACGCGACCAAGACATTTGCATCTCACTTTTCTTGTGCAGCTAACGCCATGTGTGACTCAAAATCTGACGCAGTGCCTTTTTAACTTCCTTGGCGAATTTACGACACAAGCGCAAAAAAAGATGAGATGTCACCCCAAGATCGCGTTTATCCCATATTGGATATGAGCGCAGAAAGGACCAATTTCTACTATTGTTTTCAGGCCACGTTTCTTTACCTGGAAAAGCCACTGCTCCTTGCAATTTACACATAATGGAAAAAATACTCTGCTCATGGCGATGTTCCTTAAATTCAGGAAGATTGGGCAACACAGAAGGGGTATCATCTATAAGATGCGTATTCTGCGTAGCTGCATACCACTCATCAACAAACGCTACAGCACGCGCATTTTTCGAGACGAACACATGACCGCCGCAAATCTGGCCTCTATCCAACAACTCGTCTTCATTTTCAACCCCCATGTGTACCAGTACATCCATTTTGGTATATGCCCGTTCAGAGCATCCTCGTTCCAACTCAAACGCCGCTATGCCCAATGAACAGGATTCTAATGCCATCGCATATTCAAGCAACCTGGGGCGACCAGCCGAGTTCCAATGACAACCTGCATCTACATAGTAAAGTTGCTCACCATCTTGCATTGTTTGCAATTCCCGTCTGATGAGATACGGTTTCCACTTCCAATACCCATATCCACGCACACAAGGGCTCAACAAACTAGCATTTTCCTTCAGGAAAGACTCCTCCAAATCCTTTTCGGTATATGCCTTGATTTCATCAAAAAAATTCATTTCCTCAGCCTGACGGCATATACGAGCAAGCGCCTTTTTCATGCGGGAATCAGCAAAGGTGATAAATTTTCTTTTCATACAGTCTTGATTCAGCTTCCATGGAAGATGGAGAGAGAATATGCAACCGATGCGTCACTCCCATGGGTAACATTTAATTCTCCTACATAGTGAGATACACCTGCCACCAAGAGTTGTGGTAATATGTGGTTGGAATGAAAATAATACCGGCTCTTGAGATGAAAGGCTGGCGCACCTCTGCGTCGGATTGTACAGGAAATCAGATAGTTGTCAAGTACTCGTTTATCTCTGCTGAGAATGTGAAAGTTGCAAAATTAAATGCGACACCATGAGGGCACAAAAAAGGTGCTCTTCAGAATAAAAGGTGGTATAGTTAATTCGCCAGAATCAATCCCTACCACACCATGAAAAGCACCAAGACCAAGACTACTACTTCTCTCAGAAAAGGCAAGCATATTACTGATTCTGACCGCCAGATTATTGAAAAACTTTATCGTAAGGGGTACCCTGTTGCTAAAATCGCAGATTTACTTGGTTTTCATCGCTCGTCCATTTACCGAGAGCTCAAACGAGGTCAAGTAACCCATCTCACCAGTGAACTGGTTGAATATGTTACTTACTCCGCTGACAGAGGCAGCGATGAGGCTCGTTTGCGTGCTTCTTCTCACGGCCCAGCCCTTAAAATCGCTGACGATTTTTCCTTAGTCAGTGATTTTAATAAACTTATCATTCATTACAAACTTTCCCTTTATGCCGCCAGACAGGTGCTTATCCGTAGAGGTGTCGAGGTCAGAGTATCGCTGAGAACCCTCTATAACTATGTCCACCGATTTGGCTTCCCCATTCTTCCTCATAACCTTATTCACAAGCCAAGAAAGCATGCCAAAAAGCATCTACAAAAGCGGCTGGCTCACAACAATGTCCTAGCTCAAAGTATAGAAAAGCGCCCCTTACACATCAATGACCGCTCTGATTTTGGACACCACGAAATGGATACTGTTGTCGGTCCTCCGGGCTCTTCTCACGTCCTGCTTGTCCTCACGGAACGCAAGACAAGAATTGAGCACATCCTGCTCATGAAAGACAAATCTCAAAACAGTGTTCGCTTGGATCTGAACAGATTAGAACGATATTATGGCGCAGATTTCCCTGTCCTCTTCAAATCTATCACCTGTGATAATGGCTCTGAGTTCCTTGATGCAGCGGCTATTTGCAAATCTTGCAGAAACAAGGGATTCAGAACTGTCTTATTCTATGCTCACCCTTATTGCGCTTCTGAGCGTGGGAGCAATGAAAACGCAAACAGACTCATCAGGCGTTTCCTGCCTAAAGGTACAGACTTCTCTACTCTTTCTCAAAGACAATTAGATTACCTTGCCATGTGGATGAATAAATATCCAAGGAAGCTACATGATGGGCGCTCTGCCTGGCAACTTACCAAGGTATACTCTTTCCATTTTTGCAGAATCACGGCTTAATCTCCATCTTTATTCTATCGTGTCGCTTTTTATCTTGCAATTCACAGCAGCATCGGAGCAGAGAAATCACGACAAAACTTCGCCGTCTGGGTACTACTTTTTTCTTCCATGTAATGTAACAGGCTCAGTCCCGGTGATAGGGAGAGCCGGCCAGCAGGGTGTGAACGCGGTAAATTTGCTCCAGCAGCACCACGAGAGCCAGCTCATGCTGCATGGTATGGCGTCCCAGAGAAAGCACATGTTCACACTCGCGGCGCAGCTCCTCCGTGTGGCCGTCTGCCGCGCCGATGAGGAAGGCCACATGCTTGACCGCCTGCATCTGCCATTCGCGCACGCGCCGCTCCATCTCGCGGGTGGTCCAATTCTGTCCGCGCTCATCCATGGCAATGCGCAGGCACCCTTTGCTGGCCTCCAGCAGACGGCGAGACACGGATTCAGAATCCCCCGCCTTCACATAGCGCAACTCCACCTTGCCAAGCGGCTTCAAACGCTCCACAAAGAAATCCACCCCCTGGCGGGTATATCCAATGGCCGGTTTGGCCGCTGCCAACACAAGAAAATCCATACGCCCCGCACCATACACCACATTGCACCCGCTTGCAAGGCAAATGAGCTTGACCCCCGCTGCATTCTTCGCTATCATGCCACCAACAACCATTTATCACCATGGGACTCCTTCAAAATCTCGCCGCCATCGCCATCCGCAACAAAGTCATGTCCAACCTGCGCGCCAACTGCCCGGAGGCTGTCAAACATGAACTGGAAACCCTGCTGGCCAACAAAGAAGCCGTGGGCATTATCCAGCAATTTGTGACTGATGCTATGAAAACCGGCGGCAAAATCCAGGCTGAAGCCGTGACGACGCTCCCCTTCCCCGCCGATATTCAGCAACTGCTGGCTGATACCCCCAAGCTGGTGACCTACCTGGTGCTGGCTGCCCGCATGGCCGGCAAGAAGTAAAAGCTGCAAGCGACTGATTTTTCAACCATCCCGGGTGCTACGCGCCCGGGATTTTTTTATGCGTTTTGGTGGAAATTTGATTGACAATCAGGGGCAGAGCGCGTATCCTGTGCGTCCCCGCTGATGCTGCAATACCAACAACGAAGGGCTGGGGGCTATAGCGCAGCACCCTTCACAACCTCGTGTATCCTGACGCAAGGTTACACACAACACACATACATACAATGATTAACGAACTCGTTACGAAGATGGTGGAAGCCGGTGTTCACTTTGGTCACCAGACCCGCAAGTGGCACCCCAACATGAAGAAGTACATTCTCACCCAGAAGAATGGCATCCACATCATCAACCTGGAAGAAACGGAAAAGTGCCTGGACAAGGCCAGCGCTTTCCTTTCCGAACTGGCTGCCAAGAACAAGAAGATTCTCTTCGTGGGCTGCAAGCGCCAGGCTCAGGAAGCTGTGAAGGAAGCTGCTGAAGCTACCGGCCAGTACTACGTGAACTTCCGTTGGTTGGGCGGTATGCTCACCAACATGACCACCATCAAGAAGAGCATCGCTCGTCTGGACTACCTCGAGAACCTCGACAAGCAGCCCGAGTACAAGAGCATGTCCAAGAAGGAACTTGCTGCTCTGGCTCGCGAACGCGAAAAGCTTCTGCGCAACCTGCAGGGTATCCGCAACATGGGTGGCGCTCCCGACGCTATCGTCGCCATCGGCGCTGATCACGAGGACATCGCTATCCGTGAGGCTCACATCCTGGGTATTCCCGTGATTGTGCTGACTGACACGAACGCTGACCCCGAGAGCGTGGATTTCCCCATCCCCGGCAACGACGACGCTGTTCGCTCCATCCGCCTGATTCTCTCTGTGCTGGTGGACTCCATCAACAAGAACAAGCCCGCCTGATTTCTTAAACCACATACCTACATTATAGACAATGGCTGAAATTACTGCCGCTATGGTAAAGGAGCTGCGCGTCAAGACTGACGCCGGCATGATGGACTGCAAGAAGGCACTCATCGAGTGCGACGGCAACATGGAAGAAGCCGTGAAGTACCTCCGCGAAAAGGGCATCGCCAAGGCCGCCAAGAAGGCTGACCGCGAAGCTAAGGAGGGCGTTGTTGCTACTCTCGTAGAGGGTAAGGACGGCGTGATCTTCGAAATCAACTGCGAAACTGACTTCTGCTCCAAGGGCGACAAATTCAAGGCCCTGGTGGCCGAGATTGGTGCTGCTCTCAAGGCTGCCAGCGCTGCTACGCTTGAGGAAGCCCTCAACGTGGCTATCAACGGCACCACGGTGGAGAAGTACATTGCTGAGCAGTGCGCTGTCATCGGTGAGAACATGAAGCTTCGCAAGTTTGGCCGCTACACGCTGGCTGGTGAAGGCACCATCGCTTCCTACATCCACATGGGTGGCAAGGTGGGCGTGCTCCTTCAGGTGACCTGCGACAAGGCTGAAACTGCCGCTACCGCTGAATTCCAGGCTCTTTGCAAGGACATCACCCTGCACATTGCCGCTTGTGCTCCCAAGAGCGTGGACTCCAGCTCCCTGGATCCCGCCTTCGTGGCCGAGGAACAGGAAATTGCCAAGGCTCAGCTCATCGCTGAGGGCAAGCCCGAAGCTCTGCTCGACAAGATTCTCCCCGGCAAGCTCAAGGCTCTCTACAAGCAGAGCTGCCTCATGAGCCAGGAATTCGTCAAGGACGGTTCCATCTCCGTCGAGAAGCTTGTGGCCGACACCGGCAAGGCTCTGGGCGACACCATCACGGTTGTCTCCTTCGAGCGCTTCCAGCTCGGCGCCTGATAAAGCGATACTCAATATACATTTTCACCCTGCTGTGGCAACGCAGCAGGGTGATTTTTTGTATTCAATAAGGCAGAAAGTGTGTATGCAGGGGACAGAAATGTAAATTTGGGCTTGTCAAAGCTGGTTTTTCATGTAAAATGCCCTGCGTTCTACATGCATCGAGCTGTAGCGCAGGCTGGTAGCGCGCTTCGTTCGGGACGAAGAGGTCGCAGGTTCGAATCCTGTCAGCTCGACTATTTGCTAAACGGAAAGCCGCGGCAAGCGGCCAGAGGAAAGGGGGCGCACCGCCCCACGAGTGGGCAGCGAACTGCTTGCCAAGCACACAACCAACTGTACACGGCTGTAAGACCAGCTTCCGGGAGGCTACTTTCCCCCTGCCCCATCCATTTTCAACCAAAACAATCAACACTATGTCCGGTCATAATAAATGGTCCAAGATTAAGTTCACGAAGGCAGCTGCCGACGCCAAGAAGGGCAAGATTTTTGCTCGTTTCTCCCATGAAATCACCTTGGCCGCCAAGAGCGGTGGCGGTGATACCGACACCAACCCGCGTCTGCGCGCCGCCATCGAAGGTGCCAAGGCCGCCTCGATGCCCAAAGAAAACATTGACCGCGCCGTCAAGAAGGGCACGGGCGAGTTGCAGGGTGCTACCATCCAGGAAATGACCTACGAAGGCTATGGCCCCGCCGGCACGGCGTTCATCGTGGAAGTGGCGACCGACAACACCAACCGCTGCTCCTCCGAGCTGCGCACCATTTTCTCCCGCAACGGAGGCAACATGGGCACGCCCGGTTCGGTGGCCTACCAGTTTGACCGCAAGGGCGAAGTGCGCGTTGTAGATGCCGCCCTGGATGAAGACAGCGCCATGGAATTGGCGATGGACTGCGGTGCTGATGAGTTTGAAGAAGGCGAAAATGAAGGCGAATGGGTCTTCATCTGCGGCCCGACCGATTTGCAGACCGTCTCTGCCGCGCTGAGCGAAGCCGGCAAGAACGTGACGGGCATGAAGCTCATCAGCGTGGCCCAGAATCCCACGGATATCGCCGATGTAGAGACCGCCACCAAGGTGATGAAGCTCTACGACCTTCTCGATGATTACGATGACACCATGAATGTGTTCTCCAACTTCGAGATTGACGACTCCATTCTTGAGCAAATGTAATCCGCAATGCGCGGGAGATGCGCGGCGCGATTTTGGCGTGACCGCGCATCTGTTTTTTTGCTCCTATCACTCCTGCCCTTGATGTGACAATGACACCCCCGGATGACACCAGCGCCCCCTCCCAACAGGGTAAAGCACACCGCGTGCGCCGCTTCTCCCGCCGCCCCCAGCAGCAGGAAAACCGCGATTCTGCACCCGATTCCACCGGGAATTTCCAGCGCAACAACCGCAACCAGCGCGGAAATCAATCTCACCACAATCAAGGCAACAAAAACAACCATTTCAACAAGCGCAACAACCAGCACCGTCCCAAAGAGCAAGGCGGCAACCAGCGCGAACAAAACACCGGGCGAGCCTACGTCCCGGTAGGCGAGCCGGAAGAGCTGACAGGTATTCTTGAAATTACCAACAAAGGCTATGGATTCATCCGCGTGCCGGATAATAACTGGGCCCCCTCCGATGCGGCCGTGTATGTATCTGCCGATGTCATCGCGGAGCACCACCTGCGACCCTTTGTGATGGTAACCGGCATGGCCCAGAAATATGAACGAGGCCACCAGCTCATCTCCGTGCTGAAAGTGAACGGAGAAACACCGGAAGAAGCCGCCAACCACCCGCATTTTGAAGATTTAAAGGCGGTGAACCCCACACAAAGGCTCTCCTTTGCCACAGCAGCCAACCGCTACACCACCCGCACGCTGGATTTGGTGGCCCCGGTAGCACGAGGCCAGCGAGGCCTGATTGTAGCCCCGCCCCGCACGGGCAAGACCACGCTGCTGATGCACATTGCAGAAGGAGTGCGCGAAAATTATGCAGATGATGTGCATCTGATGGTACTGCTGGTGGATGAGCGCCCGGAAGAAGTGACGGAGTTCCGCCGCAGCCTGCCCGGGGCAGAGATTTTTGCCTCCAGCAACGATAGCGGCGTGCGCGAGCATTGCCGCATTGCAGAAATGTGCATCGAGCGCGCCAAGCGCCTGGTAGAAGCCGGCAAGCATGTGCTGATTCTGATGGATTCCATCACCCGCCTGGCTCGCGCCTACAACAACGCCGAGCGTGGCAGCGGCCGCACCATGAGCGGCGGTATCGATGCCCGCGCGCTGGAAACGCCCCGCCGCCTTTTCGCTGCAGCCCGCAGCACCCGCACCGCCGGCTCCCTCACCATTTTGGCCACGGCTCTCATTGAAACAAACAGCCGCATGGATGAACTCATCTTCCAGGAGTTCAAGGGTACGGGCAATATGGAGCTTGTACTCAACCGCCGCATTGCCGAAATGTACATCTACCCCGCGGTGGATATTCTCAAGAGCGGCACCCGCCGGGAAGAACTCATCCTGCCGGAATGGATGCTGGAGAAAGTGCGCCTGATTCGCCGCGGGTTGGCAGGCTACAAGCCCACCGAGGCCATGGAGCGTCTGCTCTTCTTCCTGCAGCGCTACAAGACAAACGCGCAGATGCTCATGGACATCAAGCTGCGTGGTTAACGCGCGGCATGGCGCTCAAAAATGCGGCGCATGTCATCTATATCCTTGCAACGGCGCAGGGCGTATTCATCCTCCCGGGAGAAATCAGGGTAACAAAACGCCAGGTATTTTTTCATACGGTTGCAATGTCCCGCAGGCGTACGTTTGGTATGCAAAATACGGTCTGTCTCCTCTGTAAGCACCATGTAATAGTGCAGCATCTCCTCGCGCGTGGGGGCATTTCCCCCGCGCAGCATGCGGAAAATATAGGGATTGCGCACAGCTCCGCGGCCAATCAGCAAACCGGCCACACCGGCCTCCCGTACCCAAGCAGCTGCATCATCCATGGTGATGATATCCCCATTCCCCCACACGGGGCACGGCAAACTCTGCACCGCCCTGGTCACATAGTCCCGCTGCGGCTCGCCACCATATAATTGGCGACGTGTTCGGGCATGCACCATCACTTCATCTGCCCCACCGGCAGCCAGCAACGGCAGCAAATCCGTAAACTCATCTGCCTCAGCCCACCCCAAGCGGCATTTCACCGAGAAAAGACCCGCAGGCACCACCCCGCGAAGCGCCTGCATGATTTCAAGGAAATGCTCCGGCTCACGCAAGAGGCCGGCACCGGCCCCGTGGCGGTTCACCAGGGGACTGGGGCACCCCGCATTCAAATTGATACCCGCCACCGGCAGCTGAAGCAGCGCCTCCGCATCACGGCACAAGGCCGCAGCCTCGCTACCGGCCAGCTGGGCCAGGATGGGCACCCCGGTTTCATTCTCCTGAATGCAGCGCAGGTTGGCCTCCGCCATCGCGCATGTGGTGCGTGTGCTGCGAAAATAGGCAGTAATAAACAAATCCGGCAGAGAACCGATGCGCAACAGCGTGCGCATAAATGCCAAATCCGTCACATCCTGCATGGGGGCTAAAGCCAGGCGTATCATAATGCGCCGCCATCATAACACAGCTGCCTCCTGCTATCAAGCCTCACTCAGGCGGGCAAGATGAAATCATTCAGTACAGGCATGACCAGCAAATGGAGATTTTTCGGGCTAAAGAAGAGGGGAGCATTAATAATGGTGCTGAACATGCAAACAATGGCACAATCACAGGAGTACAGGCAACATGACGCACTACGGAAGTAAATAGTCCTTGACAATCACATACAAGCAAGGCATAAGACGCGGGCGCGCGCGTGCTGTACTGCGCCCACCAGAGAACACAACAAACGAAAGAATGAAACGCTCCCTGCCTATTATTGCGACAGCCCTTGCCCTACTGGTTACCGCCTGCACCAAGCAGAATGACCTCACAACGACGCTTTCCGGAGGCTACATGTTCCGCCCGGACCGCATCCGAATTGACCCGGGCAAAGCCGTAAGCTATGGGTACTGGGATTTGCCCGCCGGGCTCACCGGCGAACACTTGATTGTGATTGACACCCAACTGCAACAGGCCAAATACTATGTAGGAGGCCGCCAAGTGGGAATGAGCACCATTTCCTCCGGCAAGGCGGGGCACATCACACCAAAAGGCACATTCAAGGTACTCTCCAAGGATGCAGATCACCGTTCATCCAGCTATGGCTCCATTGTGGACAAATACGGCAACACTCTCATTTCCAACTACGAACGCGGCATGGACATACCCGCCGGTGGTGTTTACGAAGGCGCTCCCATGACCAACGGCATGCAGCTCACCACAAGTGGCATCTGGATGCATGAGGGGCTGGTCACCTCTGCCCCCGAAAGCCACGGTTGCATCCGCCTGCCCAAAGAAATGGCCAAAATTTTCTTCGACAACACCCCCGTGGGGACTCCCGTCATCATCCGGTAACCCACCGACCTTTTCTCCATGAACAGATTCAGCACCATCATCGCGTGTGCGGCCTGCGTATTTACCCTGCTGGCAGGAGTCTCCTGCGTGCCATTTGCGCAGCAGCAACAACAACAGCAGCAGATGCAGGTTCCGCCACCGCCCCCCAAACCCGTCTACCTGCCGGGGTCTTATGAACATTTCGTGAAGCAGCATGGCTACCCCACCACCATGCACATCTTCCAGGATAAGGAATTGCTCAAACTGGCCAACAAGAAGTGCCCGATTTACATTGATTTGGAACACCAGCGAGGCCGCCTCTATGTGGAAGGCAAAGTAGCAGCAGACTGGCCGGTCTCTACCGGCGTAAGCAGCCACCCCACCCGCACCGGCAAGTTCTCCGTACTGGAAAAGAAAGCCACCTATGCCTCCAATAGCTACGGCAAGATATATGATGCCAACGGCAAGTGCGTCAACTACAACGCAGATTTTGCCAAAGACCCCGTACCCGAAGGCGGCAAGATTGTGGGCTCTCCCATGCCGTACTGGCAGCGCCTGACACACGATGGCATCGGCATGCATATCGGCAAGGTACGCGCAGGCAAAACCTTATCTCACGGCTGTATCCGCACTCCGGCAGTCATCGCCAAGGAGCTCTTTCGCATTACACACTACGGCAGCAAAGTCTACATCACCGACTCTTGGGAGGCTTGTTACCCTGCATCTGCCACCGAATGCATAGCCGAAGCCAAGGCTGAGCAGGAAGCGAAAAAAGCTGCCACCGCAGCCGCACCCGAGAACCCCGATGCGGCCCAGACAGAGGTCGGCACCACCACCCGAACAGAAGACCAAGACTAACGAACACACAGAACATAACCATGATGAAGAAACTCCTCTCCTGCATCCTGTTGGCCGCTACTCTCAGCTCCTGTGTCACCAAGACCGTGACCCGCTCCGAGTTACTCACCCCCACGCTTCACACGGTCATCAACTCCGATGAGCTGGTGGATATGAAGTACTACGGCTCCGACAGCGAATACGACTACTTCACCCGCAGCTACACTCGCTACCGCGTGCTGCGCTCCGAAAACGCGATTCCCGAATCTGCTCGCTTTACCTTCAACAACTGGCAGGGTGGCAAGCTCTACCGCGAATGCCTCACCGCCAGCGCTACAAGCCAGCTGCAAACACTCCGCAATTTCCTGCAGAATGGCTTCAGCAAGCAACAGTGAGCACCCCCTCCTTTTCATCCCCGCCCCGGCAAAGTGTTCATCACCTTGCCGGGGTTTCTCTTTACTGTTGACCCCACCCCGCAAAACTGCTATCATGGCGAAGTCATGAAGGACGAAGGCATTACCTTGTACAACCGCTATACCGGCCAATTTGAGCAGGAAAAAATCATGGGCGAAAAAGCCATTCGCTGGGTGTATGGTAATCCCCTCGGCAAACTGAGTCTGCATTTGCTCATCAAGCGAGCCTTCTTCTCCCGCATCATGGGCTGGATGAAAGACCGCCCGAGCTCCGCCCGAGGTCTGCAACAATTTGTGGACGAATACGGTATGAATGCCGGCGAATTTGCGCGTCCGGTAGAAGCCTACACCAGCTTTAACGACTTCTTTACCCGCAAGCTCAAAGATGGGGCCCGCCCGATTTGCAGCGGCAACACCATCGCCCTGCCGGCAGATGGCCGCCACAGCGGCTGGCAGGATGTATCCGATATGCAGGGGGTCTTCGTCAAAGGCCAAAGCTTTGATTTACCGGCCCTGCTCGGCAGCCCTGAGCTGGCAGAAAAATACAGCCGCGGCAGCGCCGTCATCTCCCGCCTTTGCCCTACGGATTACCACCGTTTCCACTTTGGTGCCGAAGGTGTGGCAGATGCCCCCATCCGCATCCCCGGCCCGCTGGCCAGCGTATCCCCCCTCTGCCTGCGCCACAAGCTCTCCTGGCTCTGGACCAACAAGCGCGAGCTGACCATCCTGCACACCCCCACCGTGGGAGATGTGCTCATCCTCGCCGTGGGAGCTACGGGTGTGGGAGCCATCGAGCAAACATATACCCCGGGAGCCACCATTGCCAAGGGGGATGAGCAAGGCTATTTCGCCTTTGGAGGTTCCACCATCATCACCTTCTATGAGCCCGGTCGCGTGCAGCTGGCAGAAGACATTCTGCACCATACCGCCAACTGCACAGAAACCTACGCCCGCCAAGGCGACATCCTGGGCACCATCATTGACTAACCTACCTTCTGTGCGCTCATGAAAACACTGGAAACGCTCTACATCGTCATGCCCTGCTACAACGAAGAAGCAGGCATCAGCACAACGATTGCTACGGTGAGCGCCAAATTAACAGCTCTGATTGAGCAACAAAAGATAGCGCCTGATAGCGCCATGCTTTTCGCAGATGATGGGAGCCGCGACAGCACCTGGAGCATCATCGCAGAGCATCACGCCCACAACCCCATGGTGAAAGCCAGCCGCCTGGCCGGCAACCGCGGCAAAGAAAAAGCACTCTTTGCCGGATTGATGGAAGCGCGCGGCCTGGCCGATATCGTCATTTGCATGGATGCTGATTTGCAACATGACATCAACGCCATCGAAGAATTTCTGGAGCTGCGACAAGAAGGCTTTGAGCTGATTTACGGAGTCAAAAAATCCAGAGGGAAAGAAAGCTTCCTGCGCAAGGCGCCCTCTGTCTTGTTTTATTGGCTGGCCGCCAAATGCGGTTCTCCTGTATGCCAGGGGCACGCGGACTACAGCCTGATGACCCGCCAGGTGTTGGAGGCCCTGTCCGAATATGGTGAGAGCAACATGATGTTCCGCACCATGTTGAAACAACTGGGTTTCAAGCAATGCCCTCTCTATTTCAATGTGCTTGAGCGCACGCTGGGCGAGAGCAAAATGTCACTCCGCAGCCTGCTGCGCCTGAGCATTGATGCCATCACCTCGTACTCCGTCACGCCGTTGCGCTTCATCAGCGGAATGGGCATGCTCATCTTCCTTATCAGTTTGGGTATGATTGCCTGGGTCATCTACGACTACTTCAAGCTGGGCACTCCCAACGGTTGGGCCACGCTGACCTGCTCTCTCTGGTTCCTGGGTGGCTTGGGCATGGTCAGTCTGGGCATTGTCGGGGAATACATTGGCAAGATGTATATGGAAACCAAGAAACGCCCGCGCTATTTCATCAAAACGCGCCTGCACTCACATGTGTCCCAAAGATTTTCTAAAGGGATAGTGAAATAGCAGAAATCAGGGCAAAGAAAATGGAAGGTTGATTTTTCACCAGCAAAACGTATGCTGGTGTTGCTTACAAAAAACACCTTCCATGGGTACTGTACATCTT
>JAFYUJ010000099.1 GCA_017558555.1 Akkermansia sp. | reverse complement strand
CGCTTGCCCGACTTGGAAAACCCGCTTCCGCAACAAACGGAGGCGGGTTTTTTGTATGACCTTGGAAGCACCCGGCGGGAATCGAACACACGACCCCGCAGGGGGAGTGGGCGGCGAATGCCGGTGGCATGAGCCGACCCTGCGCCGCCGAGACACCTCTCGGCGGGTAGCCCGACAGGGCCGCAGGGGGCGGGTAGAATCCCGCTTGCCCGACTTGGAAAACCCGCTTCCGCAACAAACGGAGGCGGGTTTTTTGTATGACCTTGGAAGCACCCGGCGGGCATTGAACACACGACCCCGCAGGGGATCCGTCTCCGCCCGATACTCGGGCTCCGCCGGGACAGGGTGGGCGGCGAATGCCCAATAATGGGTACCTGGGGGGTGCACGCGTGAGCATTTTGCCGTGTAGGGGCAAAAGCATCCGGTCATCTGATGCTTTGCGTGTCATTTCCGGAGAAGGAGAAAGAGAATCAGTTGGACGAAGCTTGACAGTGAAGGGGCTGGCATGGTATGCTGTGCTTGTCATGAGAAAAGTTTTGTTGTTGCCTCTGTGCGCTGTGTGTGTGCTGACCCTGACCATGTGTGAGCAGACGAATGGTCCGCTGCCGGCCGGGATGATACAAGCTACAGATCCTGAAGCCGATGCATTGATGCAGAAGGCTGTGGAGTATCGCAAGCAGGGCAAGCTTTCCAAGGCCAGGGGTGAGCTGCGAGAGCTGCTCTCGGAGCATGCTGTGGCGCCGAATGCGGCCCAGGCTCGTTTCATGTTGGCTGAGATTTACGAACAGACAAATGACCCGCGTGAGGCATTCAAACACTACGGTAAGGTGGTGGAGAACTATCAGAGCAGCAATTTGTATGAGGCGGCACTCAACCGCCAACTGGCCATGGCTACGGCAGCCGCTAATGAGCAGTTGAAGACCCGCGTGTTTGGCCTGTGGGATGTGCCCATGGAATCCAGCGTGGTGATTGAGTGGCTGGAGGCGGTCATCCGCAATGCCCCGTACAATGACATGTCGGCCACGGCCAATTCTGTGCTGGGTGATTATCTGGTCAAGCAGGAACAGTACGAATCTGCGTGTTCCGTGTATCGCCGCTTGGTGGATAATTATCCGGATAGCCGTTATGCCCCCGGGGCTCAGATGATGGTGGCCAAGCTGTGGGCCGCCAGCCACACGCGCGGGGATCAGAATCTGGTGAACCTGGCTAATGCACAGGAAGCGTACGAGGAATTCACTCTGCGTTTCCCGAATCATCCCGATGCCAAGAAGGCATACGCGGAGGCCAGGAATGTGCGTGCATTATTGGTGCAGCAGGAATTGGAAGTGGGGCGCTATTATCTGGAGCGCGCCAGGGAATACCCCTCTGCTATCTTCTGCTTTGAAAGTGTGATTCGCCAGAAGAAGGTGAACCCTGAAGCCGCCCGCGAGGCTGAAACCCTGTTGTCCCGTGCCCGCAAGGCTGCCGCAGCAGCCAAGCCCGCCGCATAAGCTTGCATGCTGTGATAACTTACCCTGACCGCTATACTGTTATGAATAAAATCTCTTTCGTTGCGACTCTGTTGGTGGCGATGGTGTTGAGCTGCTGTGGCTACCATTTGGGTGGCTTGCGCAGCGGCGCTATGCAAAATGTGCAGACATTTTGTGTGGATATGTTTGAGAATAAGACCACACATGCCTTGGTGTCCATGCAGATGACCACGGCTTTGGTGGATACCCTCCAGCGAGATGGTACCTTCCGCCTGGCATCACGCTCAGAGGCAGATGTACGCATTGAAGGCTCTGTGACCAACGTGGCAGCATCCTCCCTCATCACCAACCCCGATGATTCCTACATCAGTACTGAAATCGGGTTGCGCGTCATCGTTGCGTACAAGGTGATAGATTGCCGAACCAATAAGGTACTGACATACGGCACGGTGAGTGAGGAAGGCAGCTTCTTCAATGATAATACAGGTAATATCCAGACGGCTCGCGAAGCTGCGCTTTCTTACGCCACTCGTAAAGCTGCAGAGAGTATCGTCAATCGTCTGACGATTCCATGATAGAGTATCCTGTCAGCTTTGTGGGACTGCCCATCGGGAACCGCGAGGATATCACCCGCCGCGCGTTGCAGGTGCTGGAGTCTGTGGATTGCGTGTGTTGTGAAGATACCCGCAACACGGGCATGCTGCTTACGCATTATGGCCTGCGCAAGACTTTGCTGAGCTTGCATGAACACAATGAAACGCAGCGCGCACCGGAGATTGCGGCCCGCGCTTTGTCCGGAGAATCATTTGCTGTGGTGACAGATGCCGGTATGCCTGGTGTGAGCGACCCCGGCTACCGCCTCATCCAGGAACTGAAGGCCAGAAATGTACCCTTTACTGTGTTGCCTGGTCCTTCTGCGGTGATTACGGCTTTGGTAGGTTCCGGCTTGCCGAGTGATGCGTTCTATTTCGGTGGGTTCTTGCCGGTGAAGAGCGGTAAAAAGGCCCAGATGCTTCAAGCTGCGGTGGAGGCCTCACATACCAGTGTTTTCTATGAGTCACCGTTCCGTATTGTGAAGACCATCAAGGCCTTGGCAGAGATTGATGCCGGAGCTCCGGTGTGCGTGGCGCGAGAGCTGACCAAAGTGTTTGAGACCTACCACCGTGGTACAGCCGGCGAGCTGTTGGCCGAGTTTGAAGCTCACCCTCCCAAGGGGGAAATGGTGGTGCTCATTGGTGGGCAAAATGCCCGCAAGGGTGCAAAATAACGGCTGTAGCGCACTTGTGTCTCATGCTGCATTGTCGCAATGTGGCTGTGCCTGGCTCTTTTGCTCGATGGAATGATGGCGAAACAGCTTTATTCTTGCAAAAGGTCGCAGGGTGTGCCAGAATGAGGGTATGAGAAGAGCTCCCATATCCGGGTTGGTGTTGGCAGATGGTTGGCTGGCGCCGTACGAACGCGAAATCCAGGCACGCTTGCGCTTGTATGATGCGCAGGTGGAGCGTTTGCACCGACGCTATGGTTCGCTGCTGGAATGCGCCGCCGGATATAAGCGCATGGGGTTTAATCGCGATGCAGAGACCGGCGAGTGGGTGTATCGTGAGTGGGCCCCGGGGGCGCGTGCTTTGTATGTAATAGGTGATTTTAACGGCTGGAACCGCGAGAGTCATCCCATGAACCGCCGCGCGGACGGTGTGTGGGAGATTCGCTTGCCGCAGAGTGCGTTGCAGCATGGCTCCCGAGTAAAGGTGCATGTGGTGGGGGCCGATAATGAACACCGCGACCGCATCCCCGCGTGGATTCGCTATACAGAGCAAGATGCGCAGAGCTATGATTATTGTGGCATTATCTGGGAGCCGGGAACGCCCTATCAGTGGAAAAATACACGTTGGAACCCGGCGCAGATACGCGTGCCGTTCATTTATGAAACCCACGTGGGGATGGCCGGGGAAGAAGAGCGCATCCACAGCTACCGGGAGTTTGCAGAGCAGGTGTTGCCGCGTGTGGCAGAGCTGGGCTACAATGTGGTGCAGATTATGGCGGTGCAGGAGCACCCGTACTATGGCTCATTCGGCTACCATGTTTCGTCATTCTTTGCCCCGTGTAATCGTTTTGGCACCCCCGAGGATTTGAAGTACCTCATCGATACGGCACATGGCATGGGCATTGCCGTGTTGCTGGATGTGGTGCATTCCCACGCCGTCAAGAATGTGGCGGAGGGGTTGAACAATTTTGATGGCTCGGGCGGGCAGTATTTCCACGCCGGGGAGCGCGATAGTCGCCACCCGGATTGGGATAGCTGCCTGTTCAACTATGGCAAGCCGGAGGTGTTGGAGTTCCTGCTCAGCAACCTGCGCTGGTGGTTGGAGGAGTTCCACTTCGATGGATTCCGCTTTGATGGCGTGACCAGTATGCTTTACGTACACCATGGTCATGAGCCCTTCACGGATTTGGGCTGCTATTTCAACACGCAGGTTAATCTGGATGCGGTGACGTATTTGCAACTGGCGGCCACCCTGGTGCAGGAGGTATGCCCCGGAGCCTTCGCTATTGCCGAGGATATGAGCGGTATGCCGGGCCTTTGCCGCCCGCTGGCCGAAGGTGGGTTCGGTTTTACACACCGCCTGGCCATGGGTCTGCCGGATTATTGGATTAAGCTCCTCAAAGAAAAGAAAGATGAGGAGTGGAGCGTGGGCGATATGTGGTATACCCTCATCAATCGGCGCTATGGTGAGCCCAATATCGCCTATGCCGAGAGCCATGACCAGGCCTTGGTGGGGGACAAGACGATTGCTTTCCGCTTGATGGATGCCGAGATGTACACCCACATGAGCTGCGAGATGCAGAGTGTGGTGGTGGACCGCGGCATGGCGTTGCACAAGATGATTCGCCTGGCGACTCTGGCGGCCGGTGGTGAGGGGTGGCTCAATTTCATGGGCAATGAGTTCGGGCACCCGGAGTGGATTGATTTCCCGCGCGAGGGGAATGGCAACTCCTACAAGTATTGCCGCCGCCAGTGGAGCTTGGTCGACAATAAGTTGCTGCGCTATAAAGATTTGAATGCCTTTGACCGAGCCATGCTCAAGCTGGCAAAGGAAAAGAATTTGTTGGCCGCCGCGCCCGCGCGCCCGCTCAACATGGATGAAGACAACCAGGTGATGGCTTTTGAGCGCGGCGGCTTGGTGTTCGTGTTTAATTGGAATGGCAGCAAAGCTATTGCAGATTATCTGCTGCCGGCTCCCAGCCATGGCGCCTGGAAGGTGCTGCTGGATTCCGATGCAACAGCTTTCGGTGGTTTTGGTCGCCAGGACCACTCCGTGAAACACTTCACCGATAAGAAGCAGAATCTCTCTCTTTATCTGCTCCCACGCACGGTTATGGTGCTGGGGCCTGCGTATCAGGGCGGTCGGATGGGCTGAGGCTATCCATCCATTCGCTGTTACCTTGGGTGAACCAGGCCAGAGCCCCGGCAATGGCCGCGATAGCTGTCAGCAGCCACTTCTGCCAGCCGGTTGTGTTTTTTGCTTTTTCTGTGCTGTGTTCAGCAATGTTTTTGCTGATGTGGTGTGTTATTTCCTTTTTGATCATGTAGTAAACCCGGGCCGTTGTTTGGACCCGGGTTTACTATGAAGTAAAAGAGAGCATGGCGCAAGCACCGCAGCAGCTGCGCATGTGCAGTACTCAGTCGTTGAGACGGTGTGCGCTGGGAATGCGCAGTTGTTCTTCCGGTGCCGAGACTTGCAGCGTGAAAGGAAGTTGCGAGCGCTTGAGGGCAGAGCTGATGAGGCGGCGCTGCACCTGGCGAATCGCATTTTCCTCCAGCCCGAAGTTGTTTTCGCGGATGAATCGCCCGGCGCTTACGTTGCAATCGGCCAGGGCGTGGATGATGATATCCTTTTCGGGCGCTTGAGGTTCTGCCAGTGTGCCGAAGAGGTCGCTGTGGCGCTCTTTGTATTCTTGTTGCAGCATGTGCAAATCCATCTCGTACAAATGGCCAAGCGGTGCCAGCATGCCGCAGGATTCGCCGTACAGCGTGTAGTGGCCCAGCATGATGTCCCGGCGGCTCAGCGGGCAGAGCAGCAGCAGACCGCGGCTTTCGCTGTGCGTGCTGAGCATGGCCGCGCGCAGGCGTGCTTGCAGGGCTTCTGCTTCCTCTTCTCCCAGCTCGGCTTTGGCGCTCTGCAATATGGCCCGGTCATCCATTTTCTTGCAGGAGATACCAAGTGTTTTGGCCATTGCCTCCGCATCACCAAAGGTGACACCTTCCACGTTGGCGCTTCCCAGGGCATCGATGGCCAAGGCCGCCAGCAGGGTGGAGCAGGGGGCATCCAGGGATATGCATGCGCCGCCATAACCATATTGGCGCACCGTATCGCGGATGCCTTGTTGCAGCATGCGAGCCAGGGTGCCGGCCTCTGTTTCCGGTTGGGTGTCAGCTTCGCGATAGGGTGGCACAATGCTTGCCACTCGGCTCTCCGTATCGAACCAGGGCAGGCGAAGCAGATTCTTGCCTTGTGGGTTGTAAATGCCGGAGCCTCCGCCGAAGATTTGTTCCTCTGCCGTGCCCACACAGGCGGCGTATACCACGGTGGCATCGTTGTTGATGGCTTCGTTTTGGCGGCGTTGGGCTTCTTCCCGGAGCAGGGCTGTGTGCCAGGGGGCAGAGCCTACATGGATGATGATATCGTGGGCATCCAGTCCCGGCTGCAGGGGGATGTCATCTGTGGTGATGCAGAGTTCCTTGCCTTCCCATTCAACAACCTCTCCGTTTTCAAGTTCCTCCACCATGTCGTTTTCCAGCAGGTAGGGAGTGAGCTGCGTGGTGAAAGCGCCACCCTCTTCTTCATCGTCCATGTCGGGGGCGGTGCTGTAGGCTCCCAGTATCAGCGGGGCATCTCCCAGCTCGCGGGAGAGCGTTTGCAGGGCTCGCTGCATTTGTTCCTGAAAGGAATCGCGCGAAACCAGGTCATGAAGTCCCGGCCCGCACAGGGCATGGGCTGATGCCACGACCAACTCTGCGCCATGGTCCTGGCAGGTGCGGTATCCCTGGACAATATGTCGCAGGTTATTCGAAAGATCTGCGGTGCGGGGGGCGTTCTGGATAATACCAATTTTCATGTTGCTGATCAAATGAACGAGAGGTTAGTAGATAAAATCCCCGGTTGGAGTGCGCCGGCACCGCGGTGCCGGGGAGCAACTCCAGCCGGGGAATGTTAAGAATGGGTTAGAAGAAGTTGATGGGCAGTGCTGTGCCGGTTTCGCCCAGGGTGAACGAAATGCCTACACCTGTTTCTTTCTTGCCGCCGTTGTTGCGCAAGAAGAGGGATGCACCCACATACCATGGACCGGATTTGCGGAAAATAGAGTACTGCTGGATGGGGAAGTGTCCTGCTTCAACATCCAGGTACCAGCGCCCGTAGAACGAGTATTTCTCGTTGAAACGCAGATTGGCCTGCAAGTACAACTGGCTGGCATCTTGCTGGATAGGGTGGTTGTTGATGTAACGGTGGCCCACGCTACCTTCAAACCAGCGAACGGGTCGGTATGCCAGACTTGTGTTGTATTGGTCGAATCCATCACCCTCTCGGATGGTGGGTGTCTGGCTTTCAAAGGTCACGCTGAATCGCTCTGTCGGGCGGAATGTGACCGTGGAGAAGAGGTTGGAGAATGTGCTGGGTGTGTTGGGGTTCTCTACGTTGTAATCAATGAAGACGTTCCAGTGCAGAAGCGTGTAGGGGTCACCATCCACTGTGGTAGAGAACACGTTTTGCGCACCAAATCGCCATACTGTCCAAGTGCCCCAGGCATCAATGCTGGTGAACCCCATCAAATCCAGAGACATGGGGTTGTTGGTGCTGTTGCCCACCAGCGTTGACCAGGTGTCCATGCGGGGAACCAGGCGGTCTGAAGATGAAATCTGGCAGTGGGATACGGTGGTATACGGGTGGAAAACGTGGGTGAGCCCTTTCATGCCCAGTTTCGGCAGACGGAAACTCTCAAATGTGCGGTGGAACTTGATGTCGAAATCACACGCAGCGTAGCCCAGGAATCGGTTGTCTGCGCCCACGCCCTGTACATCATAGTAGCCGCTGTAGCCACCACCTGCCTTGGGGGTCACGTTCAGGAAACGCAGGATGTTGAAGCTTGTGGTAAACTCGTGTGTGGTGTTGAATCGGAAATAGGCCTGCGTGTTGAGCATGCGGCTGTAGTATTCTTTCAACTCCGGTGAACGCAGGTTGTCAATTTGATGTGCATAATCAAATTTCAGCTCAGCCGGAAGATACTGCTGCATGGCGGCTATGCTGGAACGCGTTTCGTAGCTGATGCGGCTGTTGCCGATGGTGCTGCGAACTCGGTAGTATGAGGCTTCCATGCGTTCATCTGTGGAGTAGAAGTCGTTAGTGGCAAAGCGGGTCATTACCATGGCCTGGCTGTTGCTTGAGCGACGCTCCAGTCGCACGGTGTTATCCGGTTTGTCATCTGTGCGGCCAATATCCTCGAAGAAGTCGCGGAGCATGTATTTGTCGCTCACGGCATTGATGTTGGTGCCCAATGTCCAATGGGTGTTGGTGTCCCACTCCGGGGTGTCCAATTGCCAGAGCGTTTTCATGGCCAGCCTGTATCGGTTGTGCCTGGTGTGCTCTCGTGGCGTGGTGGTGGGGTTAATCATCGGGTCGGAGTCCGCTGCATAGTACAGGGAAATGCCTGTCATTTCCGGGGCATCCTTACTCATGCGTACGTTCTCCAAATCCAGCCCCAGGCCCAGACCACGGCGGGCGCGCAAATCTACATTGCTGGTCAGAATGTAATTCGCTACCGGTATGCCGTTCTCTACTCGTCGATTCCCCAGAAGGAAACCATAACGATTGAGCAGGTAGGCACCCCAGATGGAAGTGGCACCAGGTTGGGGCATATAGCCCTCGCGAGGATTCAGGGAGTGCGAGAAAGAGAACCAGCCCAACACGGGGAAGGGAATATCATAGTTGCCGGAGGCTATGCTCAGTCGGGTCAGCTGCCCATGATCTCCCGGGTATACGGTCAGCTCTCCGGCGCCAATCCACAAGGAAGGATCTTGCACGTCTTCTGTGGTAACGTAGGCATCATGGATGCGCATGAATTGCTTGCCGGCCTCGTCCTTGCGGTACTCGATGTGAGACCCTCGCACCAACAACCCTTGCACCTTAGTGCGCACGTTGTACACATCCAGTTCTTCCTTCCCCCAATCGTAAATGCCTTTATCAGCCAGGGTCAGGGTCTCTCCCTGGTATACCGTAAGCGGGCCGGTCAGCTTGGCTTGCTTGTCATTTAATCCCGCTTGAATGGTTTTGGCGTTGACATCTGCTCCATCGCTGGTGCGCAGGCGCACATTGCTGTTGCCTCCGGCGTAGGTGATACTGCGAGAGTCCTGGTCAAAGGAGATATCGCCGCCGCTGTTTTCAATGTTGAGCGATTCCGGGATATCCAGGGACCCGAATCCACTGACGTTGCGGATGGTTAAGTCCGTCAAATCCGTGATGGGATTTTCCACCTGAGGTGTTTTGATAACCTCTGATGGCAGCGGGAGAAACTTTTCCTGGGCAAGAGAGGGAGCCACCGATATGCTCGCTGCGATGAGGCAGAGAACGCATCTGGAAGAGAAGTAGGTAGAGCTGTTTGTCACGCGTTACATTCTGCCCTAAATACGCAGATTTGTCAAGCTTTCTGAAATAATCTCTATCAGCTTTCTTATTTTCCGCAGTAACGCTTCAGTATGCGCTCTGGAGTCTTCTGCATGTCAACCATCACAAGGCAGTCCAGTGTGCCGCCAAAATCGTGGTCGATGTTGAATGAAAGCATTTTGCCACCCAGTCGCAGATACTGGCGCAACAGTACAGGAATCCCCTTGCCATCAGGCTCGATGGACGAGATGGTGGCTGAGAGCAAGCGCTGGTCGGGCATGCCGGCGGCCAGCAATCGTGTATCTTCACTCAGGAGTTTGTAATCTGTCGGCGGGGTGGTGGCTTGCACCATGGGGGCGTATTCTTCCTGCATCTCATGCTCTTTCAGGTAGGAGAGAATGAGTGAGCGGGAGGTATGCGTATACACGGAGGATACACTCACCGTGCCATAAAGATAACGATATTGTGGGTTGCGGTTCAGGTAGCTGCCGATGCCCATCCACAAGGTGTCGAGGGAGGCGGCCAGGCGCTGGTATTCCGGTGCGATGAACGCGCGCCCCATCTCCAGACCATGTTTCAGCGTATCAAACAACTCCGGCTTGAATCGGAAGAATGCTGCGTTGTAGATGCCTTTAATGCCTTTTTCCTCCAGAATCTTATCCGTGCGGCCCATGCGATAGGCTCCGGCCAGGCGTTTGGCCTTGGTATCCCACATGATGAGGTGCAGGTAGTGTCCATCGTAGTCATCCAAATCGATGGGGGTGCCGGTTCCTTCGCCCACGGCGCGGAATGTTCGCTCGCGCTGGATACCCATTTCCTGCATGATTTGGGGGATCTGCTCCGCCATGACGGCGTAGACGTTCAGCCCTGAGGTGGGGTTGGAGTAGTAGAGCGCATCCTCTGGCAGGGCCTCGATTTCCGTACTGAGGATGTCTGCCGCAACGCCGTCGGCGATGGGTTGCTGAGGCGTTGCGGTGGAGCAGGTGTCCTGCTGGTGCGGGTAGCGAAGCAGCATGGATTGCAGGCGCAGGTAATCGGAGAGCCCTTCGTCGCTCTCAACCATGCCGATGGTGTGTGCGTGGATGGGCCTGCCGAGCTTGATGGTGTGGCGCATGCGGCCATCCCGCAGAATCTCGCGTGCCAGGAAGTTGGCACGCACACCCTTGGCGATGGTGCTGATGATTTGGAAGAAAATACCCGTTCGTCCGGAAATGTGCATGGGCACGACCGTGGCTTTGGTCTTGCGGATGATGGCCGCGATATTGGCTTGCCACGGGTCGTCAATCACACGGCGGTCGCGGTGTGAATACGAAGCTGCCGAGCCGCTGGGGAAGACCAGGATGCAGTGGCCCTCTCGCAGCCATTTCAGAATCTCTCTCATGCCGGCCATGTTGGCGCGTTTGGCGGCTTCGCCCCCGTATACGTCCACCGTAATCTGGTAGGGGCGCATGCCGCGTACGCAGTGCAACCATTCGTTGACTACGATGCGTACGTCATCGCGTACTTTCATGGCGATGTCGCCAAACATCAACCCATCCGACATGCCATGCGGGTGGTTGGATACAATGACGCAGGGACCTTCTTTGGGGATGTTTTCCAGCCCTTCCAAATCATAATTCAGATTCAGGTATTTGCAGGCCAGCTTGAAGAAGTTTTCCTTGCTCCCGGCATCCCAATCATCTTCTATTTTGGCATGAGCCACATTGAGCGCATGCAGACCCAGTTGGCGCTCTCCCCAGTTAATCAACCATTGTGGCAATTTGTGCCCGCCTTTAATTTGGTCTGCCAAATCTGCCATCTTAGGTCTCATATGTGTGTCTTGGGGATAAGTTTGAAATGAAAGGAAATAGATACGCTCGGTCTATACTAGCACAATGCACGCATGGGGTCAAACGCCAAATACATCAAAAATGTTACTTTGTTTGGCTGTGTGTCATTTGCGGTTGAATACGCTTTTACAGGCCAGTTCAAAGGCTCGCTGTGTGCTGGCGGCAGAGGCAATGCCTTTGCCGGCGATGTTGAATGCCGTGCCATGATCCGGGCTTACGCGCAGGCGCGGCATGCCAAGTGTGGCATTGACGGCGTTGTCAAAGTCCAGCAGCTTCAGGGGGATGAGCGCCTGATCGTGGTAAGGGGCCACAATGCCGTCAAATTGGCCTGCGGCTGCTTCGCGGTATACGCAGTCGGGTACACATGGTCCGGTGAAATCGGCCAACAAGCCTTGCCCGGCAAGCTGCTGCAAGGCCGGGATGATGAGCCGGGCTTCTTCATCTCCAAAGGCACCGTTTTCTCCATTGTGGGGATTAAGCCCGGCCAGAGCTATGCGTGGGCGTGAGATGCCGGTACTGCGCAGGAACTCTGCCAAAATCCCGGCGGTGGAGGCTATTTTCTCCGGCGTGAGGAGTCGGGGGACATCGCGCAGCGCTACGTGGGTGGTGCAGAGCGCCACGGTGAGGCGCTGGCCCGTCAGACACATGACAACATCTTTCACTCCCAGCCTGTCGGCGAAGAATTCTGTCTGCCCCGGGTAGTGAAAGCCTACGCGGTGCATAGCTTCCTTGCAGATGGGGGCTGTCACAACGGCGTCAATCTCTCCGCTTTTCAGGGCAGCCGCGGCTGTTTCCAGCTGTTCCAGGGCAGCCATGGCGGTGTCCTGGGTGGGGTGCCCTGGTGTGCAGGCGATGAGCTTGCCCATGGGTTTGCAGCAAATGTGTCCGGGCAGGGCTGCCAGGGCTTTTTGAATCACTTCCGGGCCAATGCCCGCCTGGTCTCCCAGTGTGTAGCCGATGATGGGGGATTGCAGGCTCATGGAGCTACTTCCTCGGCTGTTTCGTCATCCTGAATGGCAGGTGTCGCATGAGCTTTTTTTGCGGCATCTGGCGTTTTGTCATCCTCTCGCTTGATTTGCGGGCGGTACGAGCGGCGGGTGTTGATGTACTCTGCGTTGGCATCTCGCGGTTCGAAGCGCAGTTCAGAGTTCACGGAAGTATGGTAGATGACCGTAGCAATCAATGCTACGATAGTCAGCATCAAAATCAATCCGCCGAGGCAACTTCTCATGTGCCCATTCTACATGCTTTTTGCGCAATTGCAAGCATGCTTTGCGCAGGGCAAACGCATTTCGATGTCGTGTTTTCTTATTGACTCTCTTCCGCTCCGTTTTTTGACTCCAAAGCACTGAAGAGGATTTCCTCCAGCACGCTGGTATTCCAAGCGGCCTGTTTTCTCATTCTCGCCAGCGATTTT
>JAFYUJ010000098.1 GCA_017558555.1 Akkermansia sp. | reverse complement strand
TTGCGGGGCAACTCCTTTTTGATTGAGGGGGGGAGGCATCAGGCCTGTCAGGCGCGTTTCTTCATGCCGATTTTGGCGGCTGTCCAGTCGCGCATGCGGGCGAAGATGGAGTAGAGCCCCGGCACCATGAAGATACCGAAGGCGGTGGCCAGGAGCATGCCGAAGAAGGTGGTGATGCCGATTTCCTGACGGCTGGCAGCACCGGAACCTGTGGCAATGACCATGGGGAACACACCGAAGATGAAGGAAATAGCCGTCATGAGCACGGCGCGGAAACGCAGACTGGCACCATTGAGCGCCGCCTTGCGCACGGGGGTGCCGGCTTCGTGGTCTTCCTTGCTGAACTCCACCATGAGAATGGCATTCTTGGCGGCCAGACCAATGAGCATGAGCAGACCCAGCTGCACATAGATGGAGAGCGTGAGCCCGAAAATGCGCGCACCCAGCAGGGCACCCAGCGTGGCCACGCTCACGGAGAGCATTACCGGCACCGGGGTGGTCCAGCTTTCGTATTGAGCCACCAGGAAGAGGTAGGCAAAGAGCATGGCCAGCCCCACCAGCAGACCAATTTTGCCATCGTTCTGGCGCTCCTGATAGGAGAGGTCCTTCCAGCTCACCATCCACTGGCGGTCATGGCCGGCGGCACGTTCTTCTTTGTTGATTTCGGCAATGGTATCTTCGATAAGCTGCATCACCTGGCCGGAGCCGATGTTGGGCTGGGCCATTACGGTGATATCGGCGCTCATGTACTGATTGAAGCGGCTGTATGAATCCGGGCCCACGGTGTGGGAGATGGAACACACGGCGGAAAGCGGAACCATTTCGCCCTTTTCATTACGCACCATCTGGTTGAGGATGTCTTCTGCCGTGCGGCGGTCCTGTGTGGCGCCCTGCATCATCACCTTGAAATTGAAACCATTGAGGGTGAAGTCGTTGATGTAGAGGGAGGACATCACACTCTGCAAGGTGCTGAAGATGGTATTCACCGGCACGTTGAGGGACTGCGCTTTTTCGCGGTTGATTTCCAGACGAATCTGCGGGTTTTCGGCATTGTATTCACTGCGCACCTGGGCCACCAGATCGCTGCGGGATTGCAGACGGGCCTGGATTTCTTTGACCATGTTGCCCATATCCAGCGGGGTGGTATCGCCCGTGGCCTGCAGCACCATGGAGATACCGCCGGAGATGCCCAAGCCCTGAATGGCGGGCGGGGTGACAGCCATGATGGAGGCTTCCGGGATGTCCGCAAACACGGCGTTGACCTTGGCAGCAATGGCCGTCACGTGCAGGTCGGGGGTGGTGCGCTTGCTCCAGTGGTCCAGCAGGATAATCATCATGGCTCGGCTTTCGCCTGAGCCGCTGGCGAAGCTGTAGCCACTCTGGGCGGTCACGGCCTGGATGCCGGGGATGTTTTTGACGCGGGCTTCCATCTGGCGCAGCACCTTATCCGTGCGCTGCTTGGCTGTGGCGGTGCCTTCCATGGTAATCATCACAAAAAGGGTACCTTTGTCTTCCGTGGGGATGAAGGAGCTGTTCATGGCATCCGGGGCGATAAGCTCCAGGATATTGAACTCTTTTTTGGCCGGTGCCTTGCCCTTGGGGGCGGCGGCTACCGGCTCCGGCTTGCCGTGGAACAAATCATGCCACCAGGCCGGGGAACCCGCAAAGTACACGTAGTTGCCGAAGAGAATGGCGACCATCAGCAGCACGGTCAACCAGGCGTTGCGTACCAGAATGCCGGCACCGAAAAGATAGATGGCGCGGGCTTTTTCCATCACCCAGTTGAAGGGGCGGAAGACCCACTCCGACAGCTTGGATTGCTTCACATTGGCCGGGCGCAGGATGAGCGCACACAGGGCAGGGGAGAGGGTGAGGGCGTTGAAGGTGGAAATGCAAAGTGCCACGCACATGGTCACGGAGAACTGCGTATAAATCACACCCACCATGCCACCATAGAATGCGATGGGGACGTATACCGCCAGCGTCACCAGCGTGGTGGCGATGATGGCACCGGTAATCTGCTTCATGCTCTTGATGGTGGCCTCGCGCGGGCTGAGCTTTTCCTCCTGAATGAGGCGCATCACGTTTTCCACCACCACGATGGCGTCGTCCACCAGGGAGCCGATGACGAGGATGAGACCGAACATGGTGAGTACGTTGATGCTGTAGCCCAGCACATACATAATCACAAAGGCACCCAGCAGCGATACCGGAATCGCGAGCGCAGGAATGAGCGTGGCGCGCCAGTCTTGCAGGAAAATGTAAGTCACCAGCACCACCAGGAACAGGGCGAGCCCCAGCGTGATGAGGATTTCTTCCATGGTCGCGGAGATGGCCTGCGTGGGGTCGTAGCCCATCTGCCATTCCATGCCATCGGGCATGGTGGCTTCAATCTGCTTCATCATGGCTTGCACCGCAGATACCGTGGCCAGGGCGTTGGCTTCGTTGTTGCGGTGAATAATCATACCCACGGCATCTTTGCCGTTCAGGCGGCTGTAACCGGAGTTGCGCTCGGCTCCCAGCTCGATGGTGGCGATATCTCGCAGCTTGGTCACGTGGCCGCCCTCGCCGCGCTTCACGATGATGTTGCCGAACTCCTCTTCCGTCTTGAGACGGCCGGTGGCCGTCACCTTGAAGGTGGCGTAGGATTGCTCGTCTTCCGAGCCCACAGAACCGGCCGCAGCCTGGATGTTCTGGGCCTCGATAGCCTTGCGGATATCAGATGGGGTGATGTTGAGGGCGCTCATGCGGGTGGTGTTCATCCACACACGCATGGCGTAGTTGCGGTTGGGGATGATATCCACGCTGGATACGCCGCTCACCTGGCCGATGCGGTCTTTGGCATTCATGCGCAGCCAGTTGGAGAGGTCGAGCACGCTCATCTTGTTTTCATCGCACATGAAGTTGATGAAGCAGAGCATGTCGCCGGAGCGCTTGCGGATGCGGTAGCCGTTTTGCTTGATTTCTGCCGGTAGCTTGGATTCCACAGCCTTGATGGCGTTGGACACGTTGATCATGGCCATGTCATCGTTGGTGCCGGTCTCGAAAATGAGCGTCAGGGAATAGGAGCCGTTGTTGGCGCAGGAGGAGTGGAAATACAGCAAATCATCCATGCCCACGAGCTGCTCCTCCACCGGGGCGGCCACCACCTGGGCTAATTCCTCGGCACTCGCGCCGTTGTAATTCATGTTGACCGATACTGTGGGGGGGGATACCTCCGGGTATTCGGACACAGGCATCTTGCTGATGCACAGAAGACCCGCCAGCATCATCAGAATGGAGATGACGAAGGCAAACTTGGGACGATAAATGAAGAATTGTGAGAACATATAGACGTGATAGGGTGTGGGTTATTTGCTCCGGACCAAGGTGCCGTCTGCCATGTCTGCCAGGTTGGAGATGATGACGGGGGTGCCGTTTTCGATGCCGGCAAAGACGGGCACCAGTCCTTGCTCATTGGGGGTGCCGCTGTGAATGCGCACTTGCACAGCGCGCCCGTTTTTGAGCGCATACACGTACTTGCCACGCGTATCGACCTGCACCGCCTGGGCGGGGATGCCCGGCACGGTGGCCTCTGGTTTGCGCTGCACGCGGATGGTGACCACACCACCGGGCTGCAGGACGCGCTCGGCATTGTCAAAAATGGCCCACAGGTTCTGGGTGTCGGTTGCTTGCTGGATGACATTATCACAGAAGGATACGCAGCCTTGTTCACCGAAGATTTCGCCATTGGCGGTTTCCAGGGTGATGTTCGTATCCCGGATAAGTTTCTCCACATTGCCGAAGTTGGCGAGAATGCTACTTTCGCTCAGTGAGAAGCGCACGTAAATGGGGCTCAGCTGCACCAGCGTGGCCAGCGGGGATTTGATGTCGGTGATGTAGTTGCCCTTGGAGTAGGTGACGCGGCCCACGCGTGCATCAATAGCGGCGCGCACCGTGCAGCGGGAGAGGTCATCTTCTGCCACGGTGAGGGCTGCTTCTGCCTTTTCTTTCTGGGCCTTGAGCTCATTGAGGGTGGCTTGTGCGCTTTCCATATCATCCTTGCTGGTGGCATTGAGGGCCATGAGTTGCTCTTGGCGTTGCAGCTTGCTCTCCGCATCCTTGATACGCACATCCAGCTGCAGAATCTTGGCTTTTTGCACATCCACCGTTGCCTGGTAGCGGGTGGGATCGATGTTGAAGAGCACATCTCCCTGTTTCACGCGGTCGCCTTCCTTGAAACTGGGCTCTGCCAGCACGCCTTGTACCAGAGGACGCACATTCACGCGGTTGATGGCTTCCACGCGCGCACCCTGACACACCAGCACCGTGGGGTCGGAGATGGGTGTGGCCCGGGCGATATCGACGGGGATGGGGGCTTCCTCTGCTGCGGAGCCGCTACCTGTTTTGGTATCAAGATTCTGCTCTTCGGGGTACACTGGAATGACGGTGGCACCTACGCGGGTCTTGTGCGAGCCGTCGGTGATGACGGTTTCTCCGGGCTGCAAGCCATCGTAGATGGACTGCATGCGCCCTTGCACGGGCCCGGATATCACCTCGCGGCGGGCTACCTTGCCGGCATCGTCCACGGTGTAGACGTAGGCGCCTTTTTCATCATGATGCACTGCGGTGAGGGGTACCGTGGTCACTTCTGACGTATCGGTGAGGCCGATACGCAGGGCACCGATACCGCGGGGCGTGAGCACGTGATCCTTATTGTCGAACTTGGCCCAAAGGGTGTAGGTGTCGGTGTTGCCCGTGAGCAGGTTGTCCACAATCTCAATGTGCCCGGAGCTTGGGTAGCCGCGCCCATTGGCCGTGGTGAGTTTCACATCTGCCACGTTGCTGATTTCTTTCGGCCCGCGGAAAATACCGTTCACATCGCTCTGGCTGAGCGGGAAGCGCACGTAAATGGGATCTGTTTGGGTGATGGTGGCCAGCATTTCACCCTGGGTGATGTAGTTGCCCTTGGAGAACTCTCTGCGGCCGATACGGCCGGTGATTTCGGCGCGGATGGTGCAGTCATTCAGGTCTTTTTCAGCCTTCACCAGGTTGGCTTCGGCCTCGATGAGCTGGGCTTTCAGACCTTCCAGCCGCGCCAGTGCGCTTTCCACATTTTCAGCAGAGGCGGCGTGGGTGGCGGCCAGAGCGCGCAGGCGCTTGTAGTTGTTCTCCGCATAGATAATCTGGGCGCTCACTTCCTTGAGCGTGGCCTGGGCCTGGCGGTAGGCGGCTTTGTAGCGCACAGGATTGATTTCAAACAGGATGTCGCCCTCGTTGACGATGCTGCCTTCCTTGTATTTGGTCTCCAACAGGAAACCCTCGACTGCGGCGCGTACCTGGACCTTGCGGATGGCTTCCACATGCCCGATGCTACGGCGGAAAATCATGTCCATACCCGTGGTAGCTTTTTCTACCTGCACGCGGGTGGCCTGCATGCCCGGCATTTGCGCGACCGCGCTTCCTGCCAGCAGCAGTATACTGGTGATTGTACTAAGCTTCATGTCTTATATACGTAGTTCAGAGTTGATATTATATCATCAAATTTAACTAATCAAGCGCAAATGTGCCGCACTGCGCTTTGGCGATATCCTGAAGTTCGTGGATGAGCCGGAGGGCCGGTTCATATTCCAGCTCTGCCGCAATGACCAGCCAGCCCAGCGCCAGTCGGGGGGAGGGGTACACGCCGCTGCCCTCCGTGTAGCACATGAAGAGCAGGAAGGCGGCTTCTCCACTGCCGCTCATCGCCGCGTAGCGCAGGAGATCCACCGCTTGTTGGCGGTCGGATTCGGTGCAGGCATCATTCATGAGCAAGCGGGTAGCCAGGTAGAGCTCGGCCATGGGATGCTCGGCATTCAGCAGCGTTTGCAGGGTGCGCCGGGCGGCAGCATTGCTTTTTTGCTTGTCAGCCTGTTCCAGTACAGCTTGCAGGGCGTGTTCTTCATTCTGCACGGCGGCTTTGTTGTACCACTTGAATGCCAGTTTTTCATTGCGGGGGGTGCCCAGCCCGCGCTGGTAGCAGGCGCCCAACGCCGCCTGGGCCTTGGGGTGGCCTTGGCCGGCTGCTACCGCAAACCACTGGTAGGCAAAGACCGGGTCCGGTTTGGTGTGCTGGCCTGTCAGCAAGCGGCGGCCATATTCATATTGCGCCTGGGGGTCGCCTTGCTGCGCGCGTTTCAAGATGGTGTAGGTGGAGGTGCTGCAGCCGCTCAGCAAGGCACAGCAGAGCAGCAGCGGGGCCACGTGGGTGATTCTTGCTTTCATGCCGGCAGGAAATAGCTTCGTTGTTTCGCGGAGATGGGGAGCTGCAGGTGCTCCATCGCAGCCAACATATCCTCCCACACCGCCCGCTTGGCACTCAGGCTCTCATTGCGCAGTAAATAGCTGGGGTGATAAGTCACCCGCACCGGTATGCCCTGGCACTCATGCCATTGCCCGCGCAGCGCGCTCACGCTGGCGTTGCTGCCCAGCAAGCCCTTGGCAGAGGTTCCGCCCAGGCATATGATGCACCCGGGGCGGATGGCGCGTATCTCTGCCAGTATCAGCGGTAGACACGCAGCGATTTCCGCATCGTTCGGGGCTCGGTTGGCGGTGCCCTGGTTGTCGCCCATCGCGGGGCGGAACTTGCACACGTTGGAGATGTACACCTCCTCGCGTTTCAGGCCCATGGCGGCCAGGATTTGATTGAGCTTTTGCCCCGCTTTGCCCACGAAGGGCTCTTGCAGGCGCTCTTCATCGTACCCAGGCGCTTCACCCACCAGCATCAGGCGCGCGTGCGGATTTCCGGTGGCAAACACCATCGTGTCCCGCAGCGTTCCCAAGGCTCGTGCGGCTTTCCATTGCTGCGCGCGCTCCCGCAGATAAGCCAGCTTCTCTTCCACCCCCTGCATGTCTGCCTGCTGCGGGCTCTCGGGTCCGGGCTGCACCGGGGGGGGCGGCACTGCCTGTGGGGCAGGGGGGCCACCTTGCCGCTGTGCCAGCATCCAGCCTCGCAAAATAGCGCGCGCCTCTTCATCTACCGCTACGCGCAGTTGCCCGCTTTCCTGCATGTGGGAAAGTCCATCGATTGCAATGTCGCGCAGCGTGGGCATGTTCTCATACTACCACACCCCATCTGCCCCTTGCAAGGCTGTATTGCGCGCGCGTGAAAATATGAGGCTTGCCCCATTATCTTTGTTCAATAGGTGATGCTGAATACGATGAAGAGAATGATGGGAATCAGAGCCAGCAGTATGGCTACTGTCCAACCATGCAGCTTGATATCGCAAATCTTTTCACCTACCCAGAGGAACAAAGAACATATGTCATCCCACATGGGTGGTAATATAAATAACAAAGGCCGTTTTGTCAATGCTGAGTTCGATGGTTCTCTGCGTACCGGAGAGAGATTGTGATGAAACGTGAATTTGCATTTTATTTTGTTCTACGAGTTCTTTCGGCTTGACATTTTGGCAAAAAGGTAGTTTCATATCTGCCCCGCCTGCATGTGACAGATGGCGCACCGCGCTGCCTCTGCTGCGGAAAAATCTCCCAAACGAGAAAAAACAAACGACACATAAATCATTATGGGATCGCTTAAGAAAAGACGTAAGGCCAAGATCAACAAGCACAAGCGCAGCAAGCGCATGCGCCAGAACCGCCACAAGAAGCGTTTGCGTTACAAGTCCTAAGCTGCGCGCTTAGGCCACGTCCGCAAGCGACGCTGTTCTTTTTCACGGCACTGTTTCCACCATGGATTCAGTGCCGTTTTGATTGCAGGTGTGGGGCGTTCCGGGGAAGGGAAGCCGGGCATCAGACGCGGATGCTTTCAAAGAAACCGCCGCCGAGGAGGCGTTCGCCGCGGTCGGCATCGGGGGCATAGAGGGCGCACACCTGGCCGAGCGCCACAGCGCGCACGGGTTCATCAAAATCAAGCAGTACCTTGTTGTCGTCCAGGTGGGTGCAGGTGGCATGCACGGCCGGGGCGCGGTAGCGGGGCTGGGCCATCACGCGCTCGGGCAAGGGGAGCAGGGTGTTGGTGATGGAGCCGACGATGGCGCTGCGCGTGTAAAGACCGGGGGTTTCCTCGCCCTCGTAGCCAAGGATGAGGCGGTTTTTCTGCAAATCTTTGCCCACCACGACGTAGGCCACGCCCTCCTTGGGGGAGGCGATATGGTGACCCTTGCGCTGGCCCATGGTGAAGAGGTGCAGCCCCTGGTGCTGGCCAAGCACGCGGCCATTCAAATCCACAATCTCGCCGGGGTTATCCGGCAGATAATGGCGCAGGAAATCACTCATTTTGACCTGGCCGATAAAGCAGATGCCCTGGGAATCTTTCTTTTCTGCATTGGGCAGGTGAAAACGGCGGGCGATATCGCGCACCTGGGGCTTGGTGATGTGGCCTACGGGGAAGATGGCGTGTGCCACCTGCTCGGGGCGCATGAGCGCCAGAAAGTAAGATTGGTCCTTGTTGCGGTCTGCCCCGCGCAAGATGTAGCTGCCCTCGCCGGGTATATCCAGACGGTTGGCATAGTGCCCGGTGGCTACGCCGGTAAAGCCTTGCTCCAGCGCATAGTCCAGCAGCACACCGAACTTCATCTCGCGGTTGCAGAGCACATCCGGATTGGGGGTGGAGCCGCTGCGGTAACCTTCAATCAGGTAATTGACCACGCGCTCGCGGTACTGGGCAATCAAGTCCACCACGCGTAGTTCGATGCCCAGCGTGCGGCACACGCCCAGGGCATCTTCAATATCGCGCTCCCAGGGGCATTCGCCGGGGATGTTCTCCTCATTGACCCAGTTTTTCATATAAGCCGCGACGACTTCGTGCCCCTGCTCAACGAGCAGGGCTGCGGCTGCGGCGCTGTCTACGCCGCCACTGAGAGCTACCAGGATGCGGGCCATGGGTCAGGGGTGGTGTGGTTGTTTCAGAGATGCCAGAGCGTTGTCGAGTTCTTCCGGGGAGCCGAGGGCATGGTGCAGCGCCGCGAAGATGAACTCTGAGATATCCATGTGCAGGGCGGCAGCGTGTTGCTCCATCCTGCGGTACAAGGGCAGGGGGCAGCGGAAGGAAAGCTGTGTGCTGTTCGGCTGTTCGGTGTCGCTCATACCGGGAAAATTCTAGCAGATTGCCTCGTGTGTGGCAATCCTTTTTTCCGAAACGGTCAATGGGTGCATATGTGCCCCAATGATTTTGCGCCACCAATGGCGATTTGTCGCGCAGAATGCGCGACAACGGATTTCAAATTTTAGAATTTCAAATTTCACATTTGGAAAGTTCCCCGCGCCGCAGGCGCGGCAAGCTTTGAGCCCACGAAGTGGGCGGCATATTCGTAGCGACGGGG
>JAFYUJ010000097.1 GCA_017558555.1 Akkermansia sp. | reverse complement strand
CTTCGGTATCTTCATGGTGCCGGGGCTCTACTCCATCTTCGCCCGCATGCGCGACTGGACAGCCGCCAAAATCGGCATGAAGAAACGCGCCTGACAGGCCTGATGCCTCCCCCCCTCAATCAAAAAGGAGTTGCCCCGCAAGGCAACTCCTTTTTTCATGCGTGGAAATGATTCAAATCAGTCTCTCAGCATTCCCACTCTTCTTTGTAGAAGTCTTCACAACGCCTCAACTTGAGCCAGCGCAGCATTTGAAGGCTGCGGATATTGTCGGCAATGAGAGATTGCATTTCAGGAGAGTTCCAATGAGGCTTCCACCGTATCATATAATGTAAAACATCCCATTCAGAAACAGATTCCGGTAATTGGGCCTTCTTCAATTCCTGAGATGAGTATAAAATGGTGGCGATAACCTCAGCGTGTTCCGTATTTTGAATACGACTGAACAAATCAACCGTGCGGCTGATAATATCTGCATACCGTTCAAACAATGCCTGATATCGCCCACGAAGTGCGCTATAATCAGGGGTTGTCCTGATATTAATCATATTATGCCCCAAGGGGGATTCCTCCAGAACCCGGCACCTGGTCAACGATTGCAAAATGGCCTTCACGGTCGGAGAATATGGGCCATACGTAGCTTTTTCAAACTCCACTTCAGATATCACACCCAGCTTATGCAGAATGTAACAAATCTTTTGAAAAATAACATGTCCCACCGGCTTAACACAGGGATTCTTCTGTAACTGAAACAAAACTTCAGAAACAATCACACACGCATCTGATAAGGCATGCGCATGATGTTCTTGAGGTTTGATGTCTCCCTGCAAAAAATCCAATGTCATTTCTTCTTCGGAAACGGTTTCCGGTGCGTAGAGAGTAATTTCTATGGGCAGTTTATGCAATACGCGGTACACCAGAGGTGCCACATCCGCCCACAGCAAGCCACCATTACCACACCCGAGAGGAGGCATAGCCAACGAGGTAATCCCCCACTCTTTATAATGACTTGCAAGATGAAACAAACCTTGCTCTATATCTTCTATCCGAGACAACTGCCTCCAATGGCGTTTCGTCGGGAACATCAGAATACTTGTTCCATCCAGCTCATTATACAAATACGGCTTTCCCGGTTCAACTATACCTTTTCGGCATCTTCTCTTATAATCCTCATACATTTCAGGAAAGCGATTTTTAAAAGCAAGCGCCACGCCCTTTCCCATCACCCCTACACAGTTGATGGTGTTGGTAATCGTTTGAGCTGCACTCAAAAAAAGGTCACCTTTCTGAATATGTATCATGAAAAGAAGAGGTCTGGTTGTATTTTAACAAGCTTGTCAAATCCGGTTGCCAACAGGAGTTTCTTATCCTCCTCATTGCACACATACGCATGCGTTACATAATCATAAGGAATACAGGCCGGCACCAACACTTCAGCACACCGATACGCCTTTTTAAGCATTTTTATGTTTTCATCATCATCATTCCAATAGCGTGCCAAAATTTTATCAAAATCAAGCAGAGGCCACTGATATACAGAATAATATCTAACCATACTCTTAGCCGCATTCATGTCTGTAAGCAACACCCCTTCGCGACTCATAATTTTAACATCTACGGCCAAAACACAAATCTTCACCCCATTCTCTTTCAAAGCATACATCATGGGATTCCGGGCATCAAAATACAAATTGGCGTACGGGTGAACATGCGTTCGACGACGTTGCACTTCTTCATTGGCTACAGATTGATGCGGTATCTGCAACTTAACCATTTCATTATGTGACAGAATTCCCCGTTCCATCACACTCGGGATATTGCATATCGGCATGATGTTATGAAATTCATTAAGCGGAAATTCCTCAACCATAAAGCTCGGCTATAAAACTATCATTTCTCAGCGTAAAAAACAACACCATTTATTCACGGCGTGCTTTTCAAATCTTGAGCTATCCCCCAACATCACGCCATCGTGCCCTCAGTCACGCCGATGCGGTCGAGGAGATTGAGCTGCTGCATGAGGGATTCCGGCTTGAGGCGGCCGCGCAGCATATCGCGGTACAGGGAGATGAGCTGCGTGGTCTGCTCGGGCGATTCCTCCAGCAACTCCAGGCGGAAGCGGGAAAGCCCCCAGCGGCGCATCCCCTCCACATAGCGTGCAGCCGTCTGCGCCTGGCCGTTGAACAAGGTATTGCGGCAGCCCTCATCGCTGCGCAGGTAGTGCATGGCATGGGTGCGGTCCATCACGCGCACACGGTGGTGCTCACACGGCTGCCCACAATCCTTGAAGCTATGCCCGCGTGACAGGAAGGTGCAGTACACGCAGTGCTCCGTGTGGAACATGGGGATATGCTGGTGCAGGGTGAGCTCCAGCTGCGGGCCGCACCCGCTGCGCAGCATATCTGCCAACTGCCGGGCATTCAAATCGTAGGAAACAGTCAGCGTCTTCAGGCCGAATGCGCGCCACCGGAGCACACTTTCGGGATTGGCCGTGTTGAGGGAGAAATCCCCCACCATGGGCACCCCCTTGTCGCGCCACCACAGGGCAGCACCCAGGTTGCGCACCAGCACCCCATCAGGCTTGGCGGCCACCAGGAACTTGAAGTAGCCGGCCTCATGCGGCTTCATGATGCGCAGGGTAGCCACCCACACGGCCACGCCCGGGTACTCCGCGCGTATCTGCTCGGCCACAGGTGCCAGTTGCTTCAAATCCTTGAAATCAAGATACACCCGCTTCACCCCCGCCGCTGCGGCGGCCAGGGCTTGCCCGGGCTCGCGGCAAAGCACCGAAAGGTTGTACCCCTCGGCCGCGGTCGGCGCGGGGAATGAGCCTTGCCAGGCATTCCACAGCAGCGGCTCACGCCGCTCCGCCGGTGCCGATTCACCACGGGCATCCAAAGCCTCCACCAATTCGCGGCGCATGCGGTTGAGCACCGAAAGCGGCATCATGAGCCCCTCCTCCAGCGCATACTCACATGCTCCCAGCGTATAGCCCGTGCCCCCCAGGCGGCCAAACTGCGCGCTCAGCACCTCGGGCGTGAGCGGGCGCTTCTCAGCCGGCTCCAGCGGTTGGCCGCTGCCCACCACAATGCCGCGGCACTCCGCCGTCAGCTGCCCGCCCATGCGCCCCGCAAAGCGGATGCTGAGCGGCTGGCCGGCAGCTTCTGTCGCGCGCTGGGCAAAGTTGCACCAGGTGGCATGCAGCGCCTTATCCAGCGCCGGGTCAGCCGTCTTCCACAGCAAATGCCCGGGGCGCACACGGCGCCAATCAATGTGGCTGCCCTTGCCGTGGAAGAAGAGGCGGTTGCCCTGCACCTTCCAGATGCGGCCCCCCTGCTCTTCGTTGCGGTCCTGCCCGGCATCAATCACAAAACCATCCCCGGGAGCCACCGGCATGGGCGGCATGCCCTCCAATTCCACCCAGCCTTCCCCGCTGCGCACAATGCGCCCGGCCAGCGCACCGCGCTTCTTGCCAAAGCGCCCATGCGTCAGCAGCGGGTGGTCTGTGCCATCCAGCCACCCGGTCGAAAAACCGCGGGAGAATGACATCTGCATAGCATACAAATCGGCCCGTTGGCGGGCGGGAGACGGCGTTTTCTGCGCCAACGCCGCATCCAGCGCCCGGCGGTAAGCCCGCGTCGTGGCCGCCACATACTCGGGGCTCTTGAGACGCCCCTCGATTTTGAAACTCTTCACCCCCGCCGCCAGCAGCTCCGGCACACGCTCCAGCGCACACAAATCCTGCGGGGAAAACACATAGCGCCGCTCGCCCAAATCACGCATGCGGCCATCCACCTCCAGGCGGTACGGCATGCGGCAGGCTTGGGCGCACTCGCCACGGTTGGCACTGCGCTGTCCCAGGCTCTCGCTCGTCAGGCACTGCCCCGAATACGCCACACACAGCGCCCCGTGGCAGAACACTTCGATTGGCTTCGTCGTTGCCTTGGCGCATGCCTCAATCTCGCGCAGCGATAACTCTCGAGCCAACACAATCTGCTGTGGGTCGAACATCTCATCCACCAGCCGCACCGCCTCGGGAGAGGAGACCGTCATCTGCGTGGATATGTGCAACTCCAGCGTCCACCGGCCCTCGCGGCGATGCTGTGCAATCAACCCGGCCAGGCCGATATCCTGCACAATCACACCATCCACCCCGGCAGCGTCCAGCGCATCCAGGTACTTCAGCGCTTCCCCCATCTCGGCGGGAAAAATCAGCACATTCATCGTCACGTACGCACGCACGCCGTGGCTGTGCAAAAACGGCACCAGCACCGCCAAATCCTCGCGGGTGAAGTTATCCGCCCTCATGCGGGCATTGAATTGATCCAATCCAAAGTATACGGCATCCGCCCCATTGGCGACGGCAGCGCGCACACAATCCCAATTACCCGCCGGTGCTAAAATCTCTGGCTGTTGAGCTGGCATCCCGTGTATTGTCTACCATTTCCCCCGCAATAGCAAGCCTTATCCCCTTCATCTGCCATAATTCTCACAAGGTTCACGCCCACACCGGCCGTATGTTCTCACCACCTCCCCTCCTCCCACCTTGCGGCGCAGCCGCATCATTCCCTCTGCCGCAGGCAGAAATTCCCTGCCCCGTCAGGGGCAAATTACCTTTGATTACCTCTGATTACCTTTTTCTATCCCCCCAATGACTCCGGCCCCGCCCTATGCCGCCCGCCCATAGGCCGGGCTCTCATTTATTGTTCTCTCCGTACGAGGCCCTTGCGGGCCTCGCGACGAATATGCCGCCCGTTGCACGGGCTCAAGGTCAGGCTCGCTGTCGCTCGCGAGGGAACAGCGCTGCGCGCGGGAACGGATGCTGCGCATCGGGAACAGCGTCCTGCGGACGCGGGAACATCGCGGCTGCGCCGCGAGGGAATCGCCCCGTTGCACGGGCTCAAGGCTTGCTGCGGCATAGCCGCAGGGCAACACAAATTCGCAATTCGTCCTTCCCTCAGGAGCGAAAAATTATTTTTACCCATCCACAATAAACCTACTGTTAATCCCTTACAAATAAAACGGAAAAATCCGCAGTAGCGCTGCGGATTTTTTCGTTTATACTTGACAAGACGCATCAGATGAACGAAAATACGCCAATGACAAACTATTATCCCCGAACCGCCGCAGAGCGAGTCCTTTATTTATCAACCCATTATCCCAGTGTGTTGGTATTGGGGGCGCGTCAGGTAGGCAAATCCACCTTATTACAGGAGCTACGCTTGCCTGGCATGGGATACGTGACGCTGGATGATTACACCCTGGCCGACAAGGCACGAAGGGATCCCATCGGATTCTTGCAAGAACACAAAGCACCACTATTCATTGATGAGGTGCAATATGCACCGGAATTGTTACGAGCCATCAAAATAAAAGTAGACGCAGAAAAGAAAAATGGCATGTATTGGCTCAGTGGTTCGCAACAATTTCACATGATGAAAGGCGTGGGAGAAACGCTGCCGGGGCGCGTCGGTATCCTGGATTTACATAGCATGTCTCAAAGAGAAGCGCAAGGACACGGGGCCCAGGCGCCTATTTTCGATCCCGAAGCCATCTTATCATACGCAGAGGGTGGCACCGTATGTAGCATCGGCGCATTGTACGAGCGCATCTGGCGCGGCGGCTATCCTATGTTACATAAGGATACAGCACTAGAACCCGATGCCTTTTTCGATGCGTACGTACGGACCTTTCTGGAGCGAGATGTGCACGAACTCTCTCAAGTTGGCAATCGGGCTGCATTCCTCAAACTGATGCGTTCTGCCGCACTGCGCACAGGACAACAGCTCGTGTATGCCGACCTGGCACGTGATGCGGAGGTTTCTCCCAACACGGCCAAAGCCTGGATTTCCATCCTGGAAACCTGTGGCATCATCTCCTTGCTTCAGCCATACTCAGCCAATGCCATCAAGCGCCTCACTAAAACGCCCAAGCTCTATTTTATGGATACCGGTCTCTGCGCATGGCTTGCCGGCATGCAGAGTCCTCAGACCCTGATGAACAGTCACCTCGCCGGTTCCATTCTCGAAACCTGGGTATACGGCCAACTCATCCGCAGTTTCAACCACAACGGCAAGCGCCCTGAATTATACTTCTTCCGCGATGCCAAAGGTACCGCCGAAGTGGACTTTATCCTCGTGCAAAATGGTATCATCTATCCCATGGAAGTCAAACGCAGCAGCTCCCCCGCCGAAGCAGACCTGCGCCATGCCAAGCGTATCCCCACCGGCATGCTGCACCTCCATCCCGGCATCATCTTTTGCACAGCAGAGCAAATCTATTCCCTGGCCTCCGGAGCTGCCGCTTTTCCCATTTCTTTGCTATAAACTTCCGCCCATGGGCTCCCTCCACCCCCTTGCGGCGCAGCCGCAACATTACCTCTGCCGCAGGCAGAAATTCCCTGCCCCGTCAGGGGCAAATTACCTTTGATTACCTCTGATTACCTCCCCCTTTCCCCCGGCGCGCAGCGCCTACCTACCTCCTATCACCCCCAATGACTCATTCCTCGCCCTATACCGCCCGCCCATAGGCCGGGCTCTCATCTCGGCGCGCAACGCGCATCGGGAACAGCGTCCTGCGGACGCGGGCACATTGCGGCTGCGCCGCAAGGGGGCGCCCCGCACGCGGAGCTCACGGCTAGGTACGCTATGCGCGCGGTACTTCAAAATTCGTCATTCATCCCTCCCGTGGGGATGTCTTTTCTTCATTGAAAATGCGTCAGGTTGCATCTCTTTGTTCTTGCCTTATGGTATCGTTGGAGCTATCATGCTCCCATGAGATATTACATCTCCAAACGCCGCCCGGATGGCACTTCAGAAGTGCAAGAAGTCAGTACACCGTCTGACAGATGGGATGAAAAAGAGGAAGCCAAGCTCACAGCTCTGGCAGAGGGGGCTCGCCGGCTGGTGCGTGATACTCACCGCACGTTTGAGCCCACCCAAACCCAGGAGGTTCGCCAAAAGCTCATCAATGACGTACTGAACGCCCGCTGATGGCACCTCAACAACCCAAGCTCATCATCCTCGCCGGGCCCAATGGTTCCGGCAAGACGACGTTTGCCCAATTGTTACAACAGGACGCGTGGGGCGAGCATTGCCGTTTTCTGAATGCTGATGCAGCAGCTGAAGCTTTGGGCAGCTGGAATGATCCAAACTGCATCGCTCATGCTCAGCAGATGGTGAGAGAACAGCTCTCTCTTGCCTTGCACAACAGAGAGGACATCATGTACGAAACCGTCTTCTCTCACCCATCTAAGGTAGAACTCGTACGCCGGGCCCTCGAGCTGGGGTATTTCATTCGCCTTTTCTTCATTTGTACAGAATCCCCCAGAATCAACCTCGAACGCGTTGCCGACCGATTTTTAAGCGGAGGTCACACCGTTCCGGGCGATAAAGTCATGAGCCGCTACAATCGTGCTTTGCTGTATGGTGCAGAGGCCATGCGCTTAGTGCAGCGTGGATATTTATATGATAATACCTCATCTGCATTAGCTGGCAAATCCGCATTCCGCCTCATTTTCCGAACCATTGATGGCCAGGAAAATAAATTATACATTCCGCCGGAAGACATGCCCCCGGCCTACCGCTACTTCTGGGAAGATTACTTGCAAGCCTAATCACCCTTTACGCCCCCCGCAGGGGCAAATTACCGATTGCCCGGAGCTTCGGAGGGCAATCGCCTTCCGTCTCCGGCAAGCCTGCGCCGAGACAGGCGGCGTAGCTCAAAATGACTCATTTTGAGCGAAGACGGGTACTTCCCTTTGGGGGAACGGCGTCCTGCGGACGGGAACGTTGCGGCTGCGCCGCAAGGGAATCTTGAGCCCCGCTCTGCGGGGCGGCAGAACGTAGCCCCGGGTGCAGCCACGAAGTGGCGGAACCCGGGGTTATCATCCCAAAGTCAACGGAACCCCGGAGCGCAGCGGAGTGGGTGGCAGAATGTTCGTGCTAACACATGAGATGACAGACAACATACGGCACTAATAAACCACGCCTACCGGCTCCGGCTAACGCCCTCTGCTATGTTTCTGCCGCCCGCTTCGTGGGCTCAAAGCTTGCTGCGGCGTCGCCGCAGGGAACCTCAAATTCGTCCTTCCTCCTTAAAAAAATTGGCTCGCCCTGCGAGCAGAGCGAGCCAAACTTTTCAATTTGAAATTTGCAATTCTAAATTTGCAATTTCATCACTTGCGACTTGTCTGGGCGTATCAGCGAGAAGCCCGGCGGCGGCGTACAGCCAAACCGGCCAAGGCCAGCAGGCTCAGCGTGGTCGTGGTCGGCTCGGGGATGTAGGCGGTCACATAGTTACCCGTGATTGTACCATCATTCGGGCCGGGGTACTCACCACGCACAATTTCCTTGTTAATGGTGATGGCCGGCATGCCGGAGTCATCGGGGACAGCCGTGCCATTGAAGTCGAAGTACTCGCCATCGGAGCCTTGGAACTTCAGCGCAATCTCGCTCGGCAGGGTTGTGCCAGCTACCTTAAGGTCAGCCAGAATCTTGTCCCATACAGCATCGCTCATCGTCACATTCACATCCTTTTGACTATCAAAGACAGCTCCTAAAGTTGCTTCTTCGGTCTTCAGTGTCAGCACGCCGTTGGTGGCATCATAACCTACGAGACCGTTCACCGTCAGACTGGTGAGTGCATCCACAGTGGTCTGTGCGGTCAGCGTCAGCACCAGAGCGTTATACGTAGTGGATGTTGCTTCACCATCGACCGGCATAACGGGCTTGGTGAATTGCTGCACACTGAGCTCTACGTCGTAGCCTTCGATAGAGGGCAATGACAACGTAACGTCACCCAGAGTGATGTCGCCTGTAGCCGTACCCAAGGTGTAGCTGGTTACACCTTCCTGCAGGGTCAGGCCCGTCAGGTTGATGGTAGCAGAATCCGTCAGCGTCAGCGCACCCGTCACGCTCAGCGCCTCAGTGGAAGCGATATAGAGCGAGGATGTCACCGTCAGGTCGCCGGTGGCGCTCACCTGAGAGCCGGCAGCAATGGTCATCTGAGCCACGGAGGTAGAGCCATTGGCTGCGGTCATCTCGATATTGCCCGGATACGCATATACAGTGACATTCTGATCACCCACCTTCACGTTGGCCGTGCCGGTGCCTCCATTCATGATGGTGGCGTTACTGATAGTGCGAGATTCCGTTACTGAGGCGTCACTATAGAAGCTCACCGTACCGCCGGTGATAGCATCGTTGGTGATGGTGGCGCCGGTGGTTTCCGTATATTGGCTGATGTCGTAGCCCGACACCGAGGTAGTGCCACCGTAGGTCAGGCTGCCAGCCTCCGTCAGCTCTACAGTGCCGTTAGTGGTCAGCGTGTTGGTCGTGGCTGTAGCTTCCAAGGTAGCGGTCTTGCCGGCATCCACCGTCAGGCTGGTTACTTCTACCTCCTTCTTGAAGGTAGTATCACCTTTCACCGTCAGATTCAACACGGAACGCTCATCTGCATTCTCGCCCATGCCGATGGCGCCGTTCATTGTGCTGTCGGCATCGGCGTTGCCGATGTTCAGGTTGATGATGTTGTTGCCAGTGTTGGTGCTGGTGCGGTCCATCACAAAACCCTTGTTGCCGTCTGCGGAGAAGATATCCCCACCAGCCGTCAGATTCACATCAACGGTGTTGGTTCTGTCTTTACCCTCGCCGGTGCTGTTGTACGCATTTGTTACCACGATGCCACCCTTCCACTCCGCCGTATCGCCGTCAAAGGTGATGGTAGCAGCGCTCGAAGCCTGGGAAGCAATCTGGAAATCACCACTGCCGCTGATGTCGCCGTTGAAGTTATACTTCTTACCCTGAGAGTTATCATCAAAGACAAAGGCAGACTTCGTCGTAGTGACACCCTCAACGGTGTTCGAGTAGTTCTCCAGCACCAGGTTGGAATTAACGGTAGCATTGTTATTACTATCAAAACTCATCCAGCCACTGTAGCCCACCAACTTCAGCGTGCCACCTTCCCGGGTAAAGTTATCCAGCACACTTTGACCGATGTTAACATTCGTCAGCAAGGTCACGCCATTCCAGGCTTCACCAAAGGTGACATTCACAGAATGCTCGCCTAAACCGTTCTCTGCCATCTTCTCAACAGACCAGCCGGAGCCCATGTCGTACACCGCTGTGCTGCCTCCGGCAATGGTAGACTTAGTGCTACCTGCTGCCACCGAAGAGTTAGCCAAGGTCACGCCATCGGCCACGTTAATCACGCTGCTGCTCTTAGCAGTACTGATGGAGACATCCTCAGCCAAAGCTGTATTCAGGTTCAGCGTGCCACCATTCATGGTAATGCCTGTTGTCGTGTCAGCTGCAATAACGCTACCGGCGGTGTAATCCACCGTAGTGTTCACGTAGTAATCCCCCGTAGGCTCATCCATCGTGATATTAACGACGATGTTTTGTCCGGACTTCTCAAGCGTGTAGGTATCATTGAGCTTCAAGCCATCAGCCAATGTAGCCGTGCCTGCACCTGTGGTGGATACCACAACATACTGAGCCGAGGACATGTAGCCGTCCTTACCTTCATTGTCAGAGTACACGCCCGTGCTATTCAACGCAGACAATGCAGAAACACTCACGTTGCGATTGAGCGTGAGGTTGCCCGTGTTGGAGAGCGTGCCTGCCAAGGTAATAGCTTCATCAAAAGTGATATTGCCAGTCACAGAAGCAGAATCCGCTACGCTGATGGTACCACCGCTGATGGTGGATTCACCGGCCAGCTGACCCTTGATAATCAGCGTGCCCTCGTTGCTCACATCGCCACCCAGGTTCAGCACGGAATCGCCGGATACACCAAGCGTCGTCTGCCCGGCGTTATCAATATCGCCGGATTGGGTAATGCTCTCAATGGTGACAACCACATTCCCACCATGATTCATATCAAGCTTACCCTCGGCGTTCAATGCTTCAATGTGGAGATGGCCCTCCCAATTTTTTTCAACGGCCAAGGTCTTGTTTGCTGCAATCGTCACTTCGCCAATCGAAATGGTGTACTCTGTCAAATAGGCGTTGTTGACCTCATTGCCATCGTACATCCGCAAGGTAGCATTATCAAGCGCAACCAGTTTACCTAACTGCGATTGTTTACCTTGGACTCGCAATGTGCTACCACCATTAAGCTGAATCGTTGCTTCAGACAGGTCAATTGTACCCTTATCCTGCCCGGAATTAGCTTTACTACCAAAGTACAGAGTCTGATAGTTGGCAACTTCAATTGTACCGGCAAAATCAGAAACAACGCCCTGAAGTATCTCAGTTTCGGAAGCTACAGAAATGGCACCTGTACCCGTGGTATTGCCAAGGAAATCAAAGTCCGTTGACAATACGCTCAACGTAGCACCCTCTGCCAACACAAGAGAGCCATTGGCAGAGAGATTAATTACGCTGCTTCCTGTCCCCGTCAGCGTGACCGTGGCACCCTCTGCGATGGTCAAGTTACTTGCAGCAGATACCAACTGAGACAAGTTCTGGCTCTCATTAACGTTAATGGTACCCGCACCGCCCATGGTCACGCTGGAGCCCGTGGTCAACTGTGCGTCCAGGTTCAACGTGGCGCCGCTCTTAGCCCATAACACGTCCGCAGTAATCGCTCCGGCGGATTCAACGCTGACGGTATGAGCATTAATCTGAATGCCCTTGACTGTCGTACCAGCAGCCAGGGTATATATGCTGGAGTTGTCTTCTGCGCCACTCAAATAGAAGTAGCGGTTAGTCTCTGCTATATCTGCCCATGCCGTCTCTGTGGTACCATCGGTATAAGTGATGGCCGTGGCGTCATTGGCCCCACCGGCGAGCGTGGCAGAGTATGAGGTAACACCATCCGCCACCGTGTAGCTGAGAGAAAGGCCGGAAATCGTAGCGCGGCCACCACCTTCACTTAGATTCGTCGGCACCGCCATTATATTAAGAGTTGTACCCGTACCCGTCAAGGTGATGGTATTATTTTCTTCCATCGTTGTGCTGCCGTCGCGAGTACCCCAGGCGCTACCCCCCGTTGTATTAAGACCACCTACATACTTCGTACCATTAACGTCAACAGGTGCGTAGTTTTCTTTATCACCCGCAAAATACAAATTCAGGGTAGTATTCTCACTCACCCCCGCAAACATATCATCTATGCACAACGCCATAGTCCATGACATATTTCCATCCCAGGTAGGCAAATCAAGATAAGAAGACTGCATCTGGGTGAGCACATTGGTGTTATCTGCACCTGGTCCCCAAGGAGCAACAGGTGTATTCAGCTGCAATGAGCCTACCGTTTGTCCGGTTGTATCCACAAGCGCATGAGTACCATTAACTGCATCTGTATTTCCCCCTGTAATATTGTTCCAGGACGAAGCCGCAGGGTATCCCTCGACTGTTGTGTCGCTAGCAACAGCCACAGTACCAAAGTTGACCCACACCTCACGAGTTGTTTCAGCCCACGAGGTTTGGGATACAGCAAAGGCTGCCAACACGGCCGTGAAGAGAGCCTTCGGTAAGTGTAATTTCATAGTTATCTATTTGGTTTATAGTTGATTATAGAGCGCGAAGAGGGCTCGCGTGCTCTCGCGCGATGAGACATGAGCACCCTTCACGCGTGAGTATATCGCATTCGCAAGGCGATGTGCAAGCCCAAAGTTCACAAAAAGCTGAAAATCACCATAAAGAAGCGAAATCAATGGCAGAAAAAGAGAGTAACACACACCGGCAAGGGCCAGGGGGTGAGATGGCGCTATCGCAGACAGCAAGCGCATCTGCAGGCTGCGGGGGAGTATATCGCCTTGCGAATGCGATATACTGTGGAACGTAGCGGGTTTATGACTCAACGCGCGAGAGTGCACAAATTCGCTCACTTTTATAATCAACCGTTAACATCTAAACAATACTATGAAATTACACTTACCGAAGGCTCTCTTCACGGCCGTGTTGGCAGCCTTTGCAGTCTCGCAAACCACGTGGGCTGAGACAACTCAGGAAACGACGATTTCCGCTATTCCGACGGATGAGGCAACAGCTGCGACAGGCGATTTGCTTTGGTCATGCATCAATGGAAGCATTACCTCCAATTTGCCGGTGGATGCCGTTGTGGATAATAAATTGACCGTTGAAGAAAATGGTACAGTCACTGCCGAGAATGGTCAAACTGGCATCAAGATGTCTATCGGCTCTTCGTCCACTTCCGGCTTTACTGTCAGCTTCACCTTGTCTTCCATTCAAAAGTTGGACGACTGGCAAAATGTTCTGTCCATGGGCACATCCAATGGCAATAATGGCACGAATGAGGCCATGATTCAGAAGAACGGTGCCGGCAATTTGATGATTTATGCCGATAGCTTTGGTGGGGGCACAACATCCGGCGAATATAGCATTGGCAACGCCAATGACTTGGTAGGCAAGACGCTGACCTTTACCTTCGATGGTAGCTACCTCTCCGCTTATGTGGATGGTCGTCTTACGCAGGCTGTGAAATACAGCTATACTGAAAACGCCACACCGCAGACGGCATTGACCGCAATGGCTCTGGGGTCTAACTTGGCCGGCAATGGACGTAATGCATGCGAGCTTAGCTACGATAATATAGGCATCTGGGATTCTGCTATGTCTTTGGGGGAGGTTATGGCATATGCAGGTACGAGCGAAGGCATTTATACCACTACGCTGACCGGCACAGTAGTGGCCGGAGATACAACGTGGCAGAGTGGCGAGAACACCGTGTCTTTTGCGGATCTTCCTCTGTCTACATCGGGCACTGTGCTGAACTTGAACGCAGGTGCAGAGGGCGCTACGCTGGTGGTGGACGCCGGCACCAGTCTGCCTGAGATGTGGGTGAGCTCCGGTGATGTGACCCTGCAGAGCCAGGGTGATGGTTTTGTCTCCTTGGACAAGGTGGTTGTCGGTTCCGGCAGCTCATTCATTCTGAACGGTAATGCTCAGATTTCGGATATTGCGGCATTAGGTGATTTTGTCATTGCCCAGAGCGGCAATCTCTCTGCAAGCGGCAACATCTCAGCTCTTCTGGGGGCTGCTACAGGTACGGGTACTATTTCCATTGCCGATGGCAGCACCGCTGTTTGTGATGGAACGACTTACAATGGTATCGGCATCAACACTGGTACAAACTCGGACTTTGCCGGTACAATAGATGTAGCGGCCAGCAAAACGCTGGTATACGGCAATAATCAGAATCAATCCCTTAGTCTGGATGAAGCTACGGTGAAGCTGAATGCTGGCAGTATGCTGCTTGTAAATGCACACGGCGCTACACTCGGCACGCTCGATGTGCAGGATAACGCCATCCTGAAAACATGTGACAGCGATGGTAAGACTAGCGCCGCGTTGACAATTGGCGAAGTAAAGATTGCTGCTGGTAAGTCGCTAGACACCCAGACTGCCTGGGAAGGCATGATGGTGTTTGATAAATTGAATGCAGAAGGCACCTTAAATCACAACACTCCGTCAAGTAAGGCACCTCTTGTAATCAAAGCTATTGAAAAGTCCGGAGCCATCAACATAACCAATTCCAAGGGTCAACTTACATTGGGTGAAGCCGGGGTCAACTCTGTTTTGAACATTGGTGGCACAATCACCAATAAAGGCACACTTATTTTGGCAGATGCCGGGGTTGTTCTCAACGTCAACGTAGGCATGGATAAATTTGCAGGGTTTATTGAACCCGATGAGAACTCTACTGTATGGGATGTTGCCGCCAACAAAGCCTCAGAAACCGGTAATGGTTTCATGAGTGGATCGGGTTATATGCAGGTCATCTCCAATACCGGCACTATCAAGGTGGGCGATACAGCCGTGGATGATTTGTCTACGCTCAACGTTACCTATAATGGGAGCGATACAACAATGGACACCAAAGGGCGCATTCATGTAAGTGGCGGCGTATCTAACCATTACATCATTGGCGGAACCGGTGATGATGCCACGGTAGCTATGTCTACTATCTTGGCAGATGCTGGGGTGGCAAATGTTGCCGTGAGAACGGTAACCCTCAACAATGGCACAACATTAACAATGGATACAGCCCATACGCTGAATACCCTCAATGTGATCGGAACTTCTGCTACCATTGGTGGCACCCAGAAGCTGACGGTAGATACCTTGTCCGCTGCAACCAGCACGGTATACGCCAATACAAGCATGGATTTGGGTGATAAGGCTCATTCAGTATCAAAGCTGGAGATTGGCTACGGTGCAACCGTTACGTCGACCCAGAGTGGTAGTGGCACTGGCAATGGTTTCGTCACAGGTGCTGTAACGGTCAATGGTGGCGGCACACTGGCACTCTCGGGCTTAGATGCTATGGGCTACAGCGGTGGCGACTTCGTGGATAACTTGACCTTGGCTGGTTCTGACGGTAAACTGGCTACGCTGAAGCTGGGTAAACGCAACACGGTGATGGGAACCACGATTAATTTGCAGGGGAATACCCGTATTCTTTGCACCAACGATGATGCAAAGGGGGCTAATGAGACCAATGCAGACAAGGCTTCGTTGGACACGTTCACAAGCGGTGGCGTAACCTTCAATATCAGCGGCACCAACAATGAATCCGAAGTAGGTTTGCTCCTGCGCACGAACCTGACACTGTCTCTGGCCGATGGTGCCACCTTCGAACAGAAAGGCTCCATTTACAACACGGGCAAGCTGATTGTGACCGGTAAGGGGCAAGTAACCTTGTCTGAGACTAGCCAATACTCCGGTGGCACTGACATATCGAAGGCCACGGTGATTGCCAAAAAGGCCAACGCCTTGGGTAGCGGTAAAGTCAATATCACTGATGGTGGTACTCTTGATTTGGACCAATACTCTGGGGAGCATGGTATTAGTGGCATTAACCTGAGTGGTGGTTCCACTCTTACTGTGCGCAATGGCTGGAATGGTAACGGGTTGAATACCGAAATCTTGATTGACGGCACCAACACCTTGCTTTCCGGCTGGGGTGGCAATAACGGCAAGGTTCAAGGCACTATCAACGGCAAAGGCACCCTGCAGTTACAACAACTGATTTCTGGGGGTGCGCCGACCGGCGATACATGGAAACTGGAATCCACCATTTCCGACAAGTCTGACACAGAGAAGCTTGCTATCACCAGTGATGCCAACGTGACACTCAACGGCACCAACACCTACAGCGGTGGCACGGAAATTACCGGCAAGACGCTGACCACGGCCTCTGAAAAGGCCTTGGGCGAAGGTACGGTGACGGTGAAGGGCGGTACGCTCAAGCAGGATGCTGCACTGAGCGTGACGGCGCTGGATTACCAGAGCGGTACTGTGAACAACAACGGCAACAATCTGACCGTAGGCGACCTGACGGTGGGCTCTACCCAGCTGGCAATGACCGGCGCCGGCACCACCACGGTGACGGGCACGCTCACCGTGGCTAACACAGAAGCCTTCACCATGGAAGGCGCGCTGGTGCTGACCGGTGCCACGGTAGACCTGAGCGGCTTCACGGTAGACACCACCACAGCACAGCAAGAGTATGTTTACACCTTGGGTACGGCAACGGGTGGCATCACCCGTGATGAGATAATCAAGTTCGAGAACTTGACCGTGGAAGGGTACAACATCGACATTACCACCATGCCGGTGACGAGCGAATCCGGTATTGCAATGGCTGCAGAAGGTGACACCACCGCTCTGGTGCTGAAGCTTACAGCTAATCAGCCTGCTGAACAGCCGCTGGATAAGCTCACCATCACCGGTGGCTCGTACGATGCCACAAGCGGTGTGCTGACCTTTGCCACAGACAAAGCTGTGACCGACAACTTGGCTAGCACAATCGAAGTCACCATGTCGGATGAGGTGTGGAATGGTATTCTGGAGGAATACACCACGCTGCCGGACACGGTGCTTGTGAGCTTCCAAGGTAAGGATAGCGAACAGCTCTTCGACTTCAACAACGGCTCCACCATCCCGACCATCACCATCAATGGCGAAGGTGCCAAGGACGGTAACCAGGTCCTCAGCGGTGAAGGTACCATCGTGGGTAACTATGTGACGGCCTACATCCCCGAACCGACCACGACCACGCTGAGCCTGCTGGCTTTGGCCGGTCTGGCTGTTCGTCGCCGCCGGGCTTCTCGCTGATACGCCCAGACAAGTCGCAAGTGATGAAATTGCAAATTTAGAATTGCAAATTTCAAATTGAAAAGTTTGGCTCGCTCTGCTCGCAGGGCGAGCCAAATTTGTTGAATGACGAATTTGAGGTTCTCTGCGGCAACGCCGCAGCAAGCTTTGAGCCCGTTTCACGGGCGGCAGAACGTAGCCCGGGGCGTAAGCCCCGGGTAGGATGAGAACAATGAATGAGAGCCCGGAGTGGTGTCGCGACTGCGACACTGCGGAGGGCGGCAGAAACATAGCAGAGGGCGTTAGCCG
>JAFYUJ010000096.1 GCA_017558555.1 Akkermansia sp. | reverse complement strand
GGACTGTCCAACAGCGCTTGTGTATAGTGCGCTTATGGAATCTGAACAATGTGAGCCCAATCGGACCGGCAAAAAAAGAGTGTGGTTATGGTTGATATGCCTGTCCTGTGTGTTGCTCTATGGGAGTTTTTCTTATTTGCTGTCACTGGCATGGTTTAAGGGGGATGATTATTTGTATGCCACGCATGAGGTATTTTCGATAAGTAATGTGCATGGCGCCGTGCATGCTTATTTAAACAGAGTATCGCGTGTAGGTGAGATTGTGGCGTATTTATTGGGGATTATGAGTACCCGGTGGCAGCATTGGGTGTTTTCTCCTCTTTTTCTTGTGATGTTGCCATTCGTGATGTTGCGGTTGGTTTGTGTGAGAGTGCAATGGCGCTCTGCTCACAGCTTGCTCATGTATTGGTTTATTGTGTTTATGGCTTTGCAATCGGTATTTACCGATGGATATTGGCGAAGCTATTGGTGCTTTACCGCTTGTACAAATTATTTTTGGTCGACTGTGGTGACGTTTGCCTTTTTGCCGGTAGTGTTCCCATGGAAATGGAGCCCGAATCCGCAGGTGGGTTGGTGCCGGTGGTTGGAAATAACGGTGGCTTTTGCCTTGGGCGTATATAGTGGATGGGGTACCGAGGCTATGACAGTCACGCTGTTGCCCTTGCTCACTGTGTGGATGGTATACCTTGTAGTGAAGGTAAAGTCGATACCGGCAAAGTGCTGGAGTGGCTATTTGGGCTTTTGCTTGGGGGCGTTCTTCTTATTTGCGTCTCCGGCTTTGAGTCATCGCGCGTCCGGGTATACCACTTGTCGCCTTGATGTGACTACCCTGTCGGCCGAGGAATTGAGAGCTTTTGTGCAGAACTTGACCCCGGAGAAATTGGAGCTGTTGTTAGATAGTTGCGGTTGTGTGAACTTGGGTGGTATTCCGCTGTTAGATCATCTTTATTTCTTGCCGTATTTGGCCGAGCGGTATTGGTCTTGCTGTCATTACCCGACTCTGTTTTTGCTGGTCATGGCTCTCTTGACGGTGATATGTCGCCCCGCCCACTGGAAGCGTCATTTGGCCATAGCCGGTGGATTATACGTGGTGTCATGGCTGTGTGCTGTGAGCTATCTTGCCGGGGCTATTCCGGGGGTAACAAGCTTTTTGCCGCCGTCTTTTATCGTGATGGTGGCTTGTGTCTTTTTGTTGGCCAACTTGCAAGTGCGTTTTGGAAATGCGATACGAGCTATAGCGACATGCTATGTCGTGGCTACGGGACTATACCTGCTGGTGCCTCCGGCTATCGAAGCGCAGCAGTACAAGAAATATGAGTATGAGAAGTTTGCAGAAATAGAGCATCAAAAAGCGCTCGGGAAAAAGCATATTGTGCTATACAGAACATGGCCAACTCCCCCCAAAGATGCATTGGGCCTTATTTGTTCCATGGAATTGGGAGCTTCCCCGGCGCAGTATCCCAATGCTTGCTCGAACAATTACTATGATGTAGAGAGTATCTCATTGCTGCCGGAAGCGAAGCCCGAGGCTGTATCAGCAGAGGAACTGCAGCGTATAGGTGAATGAGGATTGAAATGGGGGTACGTGCGAAAAAAGTCTTGATTAGGAAGCGAAATGTGTTACTTTTCTCTATCCATGCAGGACGGGATGCGTGTATTTAAGAATGCCTAGCATATAGATTGAACAAACTTTTATGGCACAGCAGTTGAATAAAAGGATAGAGTCCATATACTTACTTAAAGCGCTTAGCTCTTTTTTTGTGGTGGTGTTGCACAGCGGTTTCTTTTTAATGGAATGGGTTTATTTTATCATAGGCGTTGGCACACCATGCTTCTTGTGTATCACAGGGTATTTGCTGTATACGAACAATTTGTCTCGTGAGCTGGAAAAGTGTATCAAGTGGGCAAAAAAATCTTTTAAGCTCTTATTAATATGTTGTCTATTATATTGGGGGTTTTATGAGGTGATGGGGTGGAAGGAAATTTCTATCATGGAGTTTATGCTGAATTTGCTCCACGGTTCCTCGATATGCATCGTATTGTGGTATTTGGCTGCTCTTTGGCAGGCTCTGTTGCTGTTTGGGCTAATTCGTCGGTATGTACCCAAGCTCATTTATGTCTTTCCCTTTGTGTTTGCGGTAGCATATGCTATTCGTACGCATCCCGATGTTGTGTGTCCCTCTCTAGATTGGTATGAGGCGCATTTTTGGAGATGTAATGCCATTGTGATGTCGCTTCCATTCCTTTGCACGGGATATTTGATACGTAAGCATAAGGAATGGTTGCTTTCTCATATCAAGGTGGTTGTGTGGTTGCCGATAGTGTTGGTGTTGCTTCTAGGTGAATATTTGCTTCGCAAACACTATGATTGGCCGCTTAGTTGCTACTTTGTATTGACGTATCCGTGCATTGTGCTTTTGCTTCTCTTTTGTGTAAGGTTCCCGTCTTTAAAGTTGCCTTTCATTAATTATGTAGGATTGAAACATTCAGCTAATATTTATTACTTCCATATCGCAGTGCTGGGAATTGGAAATAGCCTTGGTATATGGCCTTCCAAATGGGAAGCCGTCATGCTATGGCTGCTTTGTATCCCGGTTTCAATGTTGTTTAATACTGTGATGAAGGGTGTTTCGCAGTGTTTTACTCGCAAGCATGCATAAAAAAGAAACGGTTCTCAGGGTATGAGAACCGTTTCTTTTTTAAACTCGTTCGAGGGTACGTTTATTGTCTTAATCGATAATGAACCCATCGCGGAAGGGGTCATTTTCTTCGCGGATGAACTCGCAGCGGGCGGTGAGGTAGGGGCGACCGGTGACGAGGGGCACCACGGAAGGGAAGTTACCCACCGGGGTGGATTCGCGCAGGGTGCCGCGGAACATGGAGCCGATAAAGGATTCGGAAATATAGGGGTCGCCGATTTCCAACTCGCCGAGGTGGTGCATGAGGGTCATGAGGGCCGAGGTGCCGGAGCCGCAGGGGCTGCGGTCCATCTGCCCATCACCAAAGATGACGGTGTTGCGCACGTGCAGCGGGTTGGCAGCCTTGCGCTGGTAGATGACGGCCAGGGCAATTTCGCGGGTGGAAGGGTTGGTGGGGTGCTCCACTTGCAGGGCCTCGTTGGCTGCTTTTTTGATACGCATGCCCAGGTCCACATAGAACGCCTTGTCATGGGATTCCGGGCCCAGGGGCTCGGCAAAGGGATAATCCACCAGCACAAAGAAGTTGCCGGCAAAGACCACATAGGCTTTCACCGTGCCCAGACCGGGCACATCCAGCTTGATGGCCTCGGGCGTGTACACAAAGGAGGGCACATTGCGCACGGTTACTTCCTCCACGCGGCCTGTTGCGCCGCGGTGCAGGGTGGCCTCGATACGGCCGCACACGGCATCCAGCACCACTTTATCCGGGTGTTGCAGTGGCAGGCCCAGCTCTGCCACGGCGCGGGCGGTGCAGATGGTGCCATGGATACACATATCCAGGTAGGAGTCCGAGTCGGTGTAGAGGATGCCGGCATCGGCATCGGGGGTGACAGGGTGGCAGAGGATGGAGCCGAACATGGCCTTGTGGCCACGTGGCTCCTGCATCAGGAAGGAGCGGATGACATCCAGATGATTGCGCATGTAGTCCAGACGCTCGCGCATGGTGTTGCCGGGCAGCTCCTGACAGGCTGAGTAGAGCACGCGGCATGGCTCACCTGCGGCATGCAAATCAAGGGTATGGACGGAGGAAATGGTGGAGGGGACAATCATGGAGGAAGAGGATTAAAGAAAATTATGGTTTGGAGGGGAGCAACGATTGTAGGGCGGAGGCACCCAAGACCAAGGCAAAGCCGCACCATTGCCCGGGGGTGATGCTTTCGCCATAGACCAGCCAGCCCAGCGCCACAGCCACGGCGGGCTCCAGGTAGGAGATGGTGCCGAACTCGATGGCGGTGAGGTGGCGCACGGCATAGGCCACCAGCAGCAGCACGGCAAAGCCTTGCAGTACGCCAATGCACAGCAGGTATGGCCATCCGCTGCTCAGTCCGGCGTAGGGTGCATCCGTCAGCAGGAGCGGCACCAACAGCACCAGACTGCCGGCGGTAAATTGCCAGAAGGTGCGCAGCGACAGGGAGATGCTGCCGGGTATCTGGCGGTTGAGCAGGATGTAGGCAGCGTAGCACACACCCGAGAGCAAGCCGTACACATAGCCTATGGCCGATTGCGGTTGCGCAGCTGTGGGCTCACCCGCGCAGATAGTGACCAGGATAATGCCGGCGACAGAGGCCATCATGAGCCCCATATCACGGCGTGGCGGCATGCTGCGGCGCAACAGGGCCTCGCCCGTTGCGGCAAAAACAGGCCCGGTGTAGAGCAGCAGCGCCGCAATGCCCACGGAAATCCGGGTGATAGCCAGGAAATAAAACAGGATGCACAGGCTGATACCCGCGCCCGATAACGCAGCCGGCAATGACCAGGCAAAGCGCTTGCCCTCTGCGTTGCGGCTGCTCCAGGCCATGGGGGTGATGAGCAGCAGCCCGATGATGAAGCGCGCAAACGAACACCCCTGCGCAGAGCAATGCGTCTCGCGCACAAAAAAGCCCAAGACGCCCATTAATACGGCGGCTACAATGGCGGCGGTCAATGCACTGCAATTTGTTTTATTCATGGGTCTTAGCTGTCGGGCGTGCGAGCGCGCGACATTCTATCATCGCCCATTCCCCTTGGCAATACTTTTCTGACACGATGATTCTGTTTGTGCCTTGCATGGTTCACGGTTCATTGCGAAGTAAGTCCCGAGTGGCCCTGTTGCTGAATTTTGGGGGTGTGAGGACTTATTTTCAGCTTGCAATGGGGGATGAAAGGTGTATACTTCCCGCGACTTATTAGCCATTAGCATACACAAAAATGGACACGATACGCGCATTTACCACAGGCAACGGTTCGACCGGACAATTTCACTCACTGCCCGCCCTGGCAGCCCAGGGGTACCCGGGCATCTCTCGCATGCCCATCTCACTCCGCATCGTACTGGAAAGTCTGATGCGCAACTGCGATGGGCTCAAGGTAAGCGAACAAGATGTGGCCAATCTGGCAGCATGGAATGCCAAGGCCCCCGGCGACTATGAGATTCCCTTTACGGTGGCGCGCATCATCCTGCAAGACCTGACAGGTGTGCCGCTGCTGGTAGACCTGGCCGCCATGCGCGCAGCCGTGCAGGATTTGGGGGCCAACCCGGTGGATATGGAGCCGCTTGTGCCGGTTGATTTGGTGGTAGACCACTCTGTGCAGGTGGACTGGGCCGGGTTCCCCGCAGCTTATCAGAAGAATTTGACGCGCGAGTTTGAGCGCAACACCGAGCGCTATGAGTTCCTGAAGTGGGGGCAACAGGCGTTCAAGACATTCTCCGTTGTGCCCCCCAGCACCGGCATTGTGCACCAGGTGAACCTGGAATACCTGGCACGCGGTGTGATGGAGCAGGATGGGGTCTACTACCCGGATAGCTTGGTGGGTACCGATTCGCATACTACGATGATAAACGGCCTGGGCATTGTGGCCTGGGGTGTGGGCGGTATCGAGGCCGAGGCCGGCATGCTGGGCCAGCCTATCACCTTCCTGGTGCCGGAGGTCATCGGCGTGAACCTGACCGGCAAGCTGCGCGAAGGCGTGACGGCCACGGATCTGGCCCTGCACATCACCCAGATGCTGCGCAAGCAGGGTGTGGTGGGCAAGTTTGTGGAATTCTTCGGCGAAGGTGCAGCCAGTCTTTCCCTGCCGGACCGCGCCACCATTGCCAACATGGCTCCGGAATATGGTGCCACGATGGGCTTCTTCCCCGTGGATGCCACCAGCGCCGCCTACCTGCGCGCCACCGGCCGCCCCGAAGAACACGTGGCCACCTACGAGGCCTACTACAAGGCACAGGGTATGTTCGGCATGCCCATGGCCGGTGATATTGACTACACCACCGAGCTCACGCTGGATTTGGGCAGCATCGTGCCTGCCGTGGCCGGCCCCAAGCGCCCGCAGGATCGCATCCCGCTTTCCGAGCTCAAGAACAGCTTTGCTGACATCTGCACCAGCACCTACGGCAAAACGCAAAACACCACACCTGTGCGCGTGACCATGCATGGCGACGCCGGCAATCCCGATGCCGCCACCATGCACGAAGCACAGTTGGTGGATGGTTCCATCCTGGTAGCTGCCATCACCAGCTGCACCAACACCAGCAACGATGGGCTCATGTTGGCTGCCGGCTTGCTGGCCAAGAAAGCTGCGGCTCTCGGCCTGAGCGTGCCTCCGCATGTGAAGACCAGCATCGCCCCCGGCTCCCGCATTGCAGAGCGCTACTTTGCCAACAATGACCTGACCGCAGCGTTGGACAGTATCGGCTTCTCCACCGTGGGCTATGGCTGCACCACATGCATCGGCAATTCCGGCCCGCTGAACAAAGACATCGAACAGGCTGTCATAGCAGAAAACATCGTCTCCTGTTCAGTGCTCTCCGGCAACCGCAACTTCGAGGCCCGCATTCACCCGCACATCAAGGCCAACTTCCTCATGTCTCCCCCGCTCGTCATCGCCTTTGCTCTGGCCGGACGTGTGGATATCGACATGGAAAACGAACCGCTGGGCACCGCTGCGGATGGTACCCCCGTGTACCTGCGCGATATCTGGCCTTCCAGCGATGAAATTGCCGCAGCGCAGGCACGTGCCTGCACCCCGGAGGACTACACCCGCTGCTACAGCGGTCACGTGCCCGAGTGGGATGGCGTGGAAGGCCCCACCGGCGCTACCTTTGCCTGGAATGCCGACTCCACCTACATTCACCGCCCGCCCTTCTTCAATGGCTTCAACGGCCGGAAGGGAGACATCTGCGACATCGTCAACGCCCGCCCGCTGGGCATCTTTGGTGATAGCGTGACCACCGACCACATCTCCCCCGCCGGTGCTATCAAGCCCACTGGCCCTGCCGGGCAGTTCCTGGCCGCCCTGGGGGTGGAGCGCAAGGATTTCAACACCTTCGGTTCCCGCCGCGGTAATGACCTGGTGATGGCTCGTGGTACCTTTGCCAATGTGCGCATCAAGAACCTGCTGACCGAGGGTATCGAGGGTGGCTACACGCTTTACTTCGGTGAGCGCAGCGTCTCTGCCCCCGATACCGAGATTGCTGCCCCCTGTGGCACTCCCACCTTCATTTACGATGCCGGTATGGCCTACATGCAGGACGGGGTCCCCACCATCATTCTGGCCGGGGATGACTACGGCATGGGCTCCAGCCGCGACTGGGCCGCCAAGGGCACCAGCTTGCTGGGTGTGCGCGCTGTGGTGACCAAGAGCTTCGAGCGCATTCACCGCAGCAACCTCATCGGTATGGGTGTGCTGCCTCTCAACTTTGCCAACCCGGAAGACTATGAACGCGTGCGCAACCTGAAGGATGCCACCTTCTCCATCACCGGTCTGAGCAACGACATGGCTCCGCGCTCTGCTGCTACCCTCACTGTGCAACCTGCCGGTGAAGCCGCATTTGAGCTGCCTCTCATTGTGCGCATTGATACCCCCATCGAGAAGGAATACTTCCGCGCCGGCGGCATCCTGCAATACGTTCTCACTCGCTACTGCTGATACGGATATGCAAACTGTTGACTTTGAAACGCTGAGTGTCAACGCTGCGCAACTTATCGGCAAGCAGTGGATGCTCATCACCGCCGGCACGCCCGGGGACTTCAACTGCATGACGGCCAGCTGGGGTGGCCTGGGATACCTCTGGAACCGCCCCGTGGCCTATGTCTTCGTGCGCCCTAATCGCCACACCCGCGGCTACATCGATGCGCAGCCTTCGTTCACCCTCTCTTTCATGCCGGAAGCTTACCGCAAGGATCTCATCTTTTGCGGTCGCAACTCCGGCAAGGATGTGGACAAAATGGCCAACACCGCCCTCAAGCCGATGACCACCGCATCCGGGTTGGTGGCCTTTGAGGATGCAGACGTGGTGCTGGAATGCCGCAAGATGTTTTGCACCAGCATGCAGGAAGTGGATTTCATCAATTGGAGCGAGGTTTCTCCGCAGTGGTATGCAGAGGATAATCCCCTACATCTGCTCTACATCTGTGAGATTACTGCCACTCACGTGCGATAATCGCAGAAGCGGTTTGTAACAATTTAATGCCCCCAAGACAAATTAATATCTTGCAAAGACGCCCAGCTTGCAATACAGTATGTCTTAGTTGTATAAATGCCATGATTTGTTCCACCAAACGAGCCTTGAGGATAGTCTGCACAGGAATCACTCGCACAGCCGTACTTGCGAGCACTCTGCTACTGTGCATGTGTGGCGAGAAAGATCCTCTGGAATCAGAGATGGAAGATGGTATCCTTGCCGAAGAATTTGCGGTCAAAGATGCACGCATGAGCACCCTGAAGAATGAGATTCGCAAGCATAATCTCCTGCGTCTGGAGGGTAAAGAAAGTCTGGCAGATTACCCGTACATAGCGAACATGCTCCAGTATGATATCGGCATTCGTGCCGGGCTGGATCCCATCATTTATACCAACCTGGCCCAAGCGGGCGCTCAGCTTCAGGCCCGGAACGACGCCGGCGAGACAGCTTTGCACCTGGCCGTTATCCACAATTTGTCGAGACACATCGGAGTGCTGGCAACTGCCGGTGCAGATATGAACGCACTCAACGCACAGGGAATGACCCCGTTGACACTGGCCGTTCAGCGGGGACAATCCAAAGTCATTGATGCGTTGATTGCCAACAAAGCGAATCCTGATACCACCAATGGTGATGGCACGACAACACTGCACAAGGCTGCTGAAATCGGGAATGCCGATATGGTACAAGCCATACTCAAAGCCGGAGCAGATGCTAAGGCCAGCACACCATCCGGTGAAACAGCTCTGCATATTGCCGCCAAAACGGGTTCTCTGGCCATTGCAACCGCGCTCATCGAGGCCGGATGTGATCTCAACCGGCCAACAGGGGGCGGAGAAACAGCAGCTGCCCTTGCAGCAAAAAACAAACGAATCGAGGTGCTCAAGGAGCTGGCTCGCGCAGGTGCGGATTTGAATAGAAAAAACCGCAAAGGAAATACCATTTTGCTGGATGCGATTGAGCGCGGACAAGAGGATGTTATCATCTTCTTGCTGCAAGCAAAGGCGAACCCCAATCTGGCTGGAAAGAACAAGCTTTCCCCGCTGCACTTGGCGGCACGAAAGGGCAATGCCTCAGTAGTCCGCAAACTGCTTGCTGCCGGCGCTGATATCAACGCAAAAAACAGAACCGGACATTATTCCTTATACGAAGCTATTTTGCATGGCCGAACGGAAGCCGCTGAGGCCTTGCTGAATGCCAAAGGAGCTGACAAACTCGTTGCTCAGCAAGGAACAGATATGCTTTTCTGTGCCATTGAGCGTAACCAGGTACGCATGGTTCGCTTGCTGCTGAGCTCGGGTGCCGATGCCAATGGCAAACATGCCAATGGAGCCTTGCCTTTGCACAGTGCTATCGATAAAGGAAATGATGAAATGGTGATGCACCTGCTCCATTCCGGTGCTGACATGACTGTCAAGGATGGACATGGATATCTGCCGCTTCACAAAGCAGCCGTCACCGGTCGAGCTGACATCGTTCTTGCGTTGATTCAAGCCGGTGCGGAGGTGAATAAACAGGATGATTATAAGTATACTGCTATACACTACGCCGCAAAAAAAGGTCACATGAAAGTAGCAGAGTATCTGGTGAAAGCGGGGGCTAATCTGAAGTTGAAAGATTGCAACGGTGTGACCCCGCTCCAGGAAGCCAAATTGAGCGAGCAGGATGATATGGCTGAGTATCTGGAATCCGCCGGGGGAATCTGACCGGGTGTCAGAATCTCATCCTGTGTACGGTGAGTAGGGCCAGGGTGCGCTCCCAGTGTTCCGGGTGATCATCCGTCTCCGGGAAAAGCTTATCTGCCGGAATGCGGGCGTAGCGTTCGTAAGCCTTGGGGTGCGAGAGCTCCCGCAAGCCCACGGAGAAGATGGCTCCCAGTTTCAGAAACTCGCGTGCCAGTTCATGGGAACCGTTCCAGGCATGCAACAGCACGCGCGGCAGGATACGAGTGCGTGCGCGCTGGCGCAGGATGTCCAACAACTCCGCCCAGGCATGCACGCCATGCAGGTGAATCATGCGCTCATGGCGAAAGGCTGCTCCCAGCTGGATGTGCAACAGCATGCGCTGCGCCTCCAGCGTGGATTCATGGCGCGCAGAAGCATCCAGTCCACTCTCTCCCACATCTGCCTGCGGGTAGCGGGTGAGCCAATCATCTAAATCAAACGCCAGCTCGGCGGCATCCACCTCGTGCGCATACCAGGGATGTACCCCCAAACACGGAGTCATCCCCTCTGCCGCAACGATATTTCCCCAATCAGCTCGGGTGACGGAGCATAAGTAGCCCCCATGCGGGCTCGGATGGTGGGTGTGGTAATCTTTCATGATATGTAGCCGTGAGAGGCGAAGCTGTAATATGGCAGGCTGCGCCCGTTGCCTGGTGAGCCGATAATGACATGGTCTATCAAGCGGATGCGCAGCACTTCCGAGGCTTCGGATACCACCTTGGTAAGCTCGCAATCAGCTTTGCTGGGGGTGGGATCGCCGCTGGGGTGGTTGTGAGCCAGTACAATGGCGTGCGCGTTGCAGTTGATGGCCTCGCGAAAAATATCCCTCGGGTGCGAAATCAGCATATTGGCCGTCCCCTTTGCTATCTGGCATTTGCGGATGAGGCGCCGCTTTGCATCCAGCAGCAGGACAACAAGAACCTCTTGCTTATAGTGCACCATCTCGGAGCTTAAATACCGGTACACGACCTGGGGCTCATCAATGACCGCTCTCTGCATGTCCTCTTCCACCGCGCGATGCCCCAGTTCAAACACTGCCGCCAACGTAGCAGCCTTGGCTGCGCCTATCCCTTTGCAGCATGCCATTATCTCGCGTGCCTCCATGCGCCCCAACGCAACCAGCGACCCTGCAGAGCGCTTCAAGCGCGCCGCCAGTTCCAGCACATTGCAGCCGCGCAATCCCGTCCGCAGGAAAATGGCTATCAGTTCCTCATCGCTGAGAGCTGCGCGCCCTTTTTGCAACATTTTTTCGCGCGGGCGTTCTTCCTCCGCCATATCTTTCAATCGAAGTGTTTCTGCCTGCTCGCTCTCGCTCATTGTGCGTGCATTCTACACTTTTCCTCCCCGACTGTGAAGAAAAAAACGCACACGCTTCGCTCCACACATGTGTTCCAATGATTGTGCAATCGATGGCATTTCAGCGCTATTATGAATGGGGCTCCCCGTTCAGCCCCAAAATGGCAATTTGTGAGTGTGCGCAGCACACTTCTTCACTCGGCGCGCAGCGCCGCCTTCATCCCGCCCGCAGGGCGTTCTTCACCGGGTGGGCGTAGAACGCGTAAGCGGACGAAGCACCCACCACAGGCCTCAGGCCTGTTCTTCACCCCAATGGCTCCGGCTCCGCTCCATGCCGCCCCGTGACGGGGCTCAAGTCTTGCCGCGCCTGCGGCGCGGGGAACTTTCCCAATGTGCAATTTGAAATCCGTTGTCGCGCCTCCTGCGCGACATATCCCCTTTTTTCGGGCTTATCATGCTTGTTCCAGCGCATCCAGCACATCTTGGGGCAGGGGTGGCTGGCCGGTGGCGGTGGCACAATCTTCCAGCTGCTGCACGGTGCGTGCGCCGATGAGTACGCTGGTGATTTCCGGGCGGCGGAGCAGCCAGCGCAGCGCCAACTGAGTGAGGGGAATCCCGGCTTCATCTGCAATACGTTGGAAGGTGGCGATGCGCTCGGCTTGGGTGGCCACCTGGTCTGCATTGAGGAAGGGGGAGGTGGAATCGGCCGCGCGTGAGCCGACCGGGAGCACACCACCCGCGTATTTGCCTGTGAGCATGCCCTGTGCCAGTGGGGAGAAGACGATGCAGCCGGTGTGCTGCTCGCCCACAGCGGGCAGCTGAGAGGGCTCGCAGGCACGATCCAGCAGGTTGTAGCGCAGCTGGTGCAGCAGGCAGGGCACGCCCGCTTCTTTCAGCATGGCACAGGCACGGGTGAAGAGATGCGCCGGGTATTTGGAAAGACCGGCATAGAGTGCCTTGCCGCTTTTCACCGCGGTGATGAGTGCGCCCATGGTTTCTTCCAACGGGGTGTCGGGGTCCGGGCGGTGGGAGTAGAACACATCCACATAATCCAGCTTCATGCGGCGCAGGGATTGATCCAGACTGGCGAGCAGGTGCTTGCGCGAGCCCCAATCGCCATAGGGCCCATTCCACATGAGGTGCCCCGCCTTGGTGGCGATGAACATTTCATCCCGGTGGGCGGCAAAATCGCTCTGCATCAGCTCGCCAAAGCGCGTTTCTGCCGCGCCGGGGGGAGGCCCGTAGTTGTTGGCCAGGTCAAAATGGCAGATGCCCAGCTCCATGGCGCGGGCGATGATGCTGCGGCATTCTTCATGCCGGGCCGGCTGCCCGAAGTTGTGCCACAGTCCCAGCGAAATCTCCGGCAGCAGCACGCCGCTGCGCCCACATCGACGGTAATTCATACTCATGGGGAAAATCAGGAATGGATGTTATGTTCACATGCCGTCATCCAGCAGGTCGAACATGTCCAGCTGGGTGATGTCATCTGCTGTTTCGGCGGCAGGCAGACCGCTGGCCTTGGCTTGCTTGCGGCGGGTGGCTTTGGGCTCGCGGGAGCTGGCGCTCATCTCCAGATGTGTCAGAATTTGCTTGGCACGGGAGATGATGGGGGCCGGCAGCCCAGCCAGGCGTGCCACCTGAATGCCGTAAGATTTATCGGCCGGGCCGGGCAGCACCTTGCGCAGGAAGACGATTTCATCCTTCCACTCGCGCACTTCCACATGCCAGTTGCTGATGCCGGGGTGGGTGTGTTGCAGGTCCACCATTTCGTGGTAGTGGGTGGCAAAGAGGGTGCGGGAGCCGATGACATCGTGCAGATGCTCCGCCACGGCCCAGGCAATGGAGAGTCCATCGAAAGTGGCGGTGCCGCGGCCAATCTCATCCAGAATCACCAGAGAGCGCTCGCTGGCGTTGTTGAGGATGAGGGCAGTCTCACTCATCTCCACCATGAAAGTGGATTGCCCGCGGGCGATGTCATCGCTGGCACCCACGCGGCAGAAAATGCGGTCTACCAGGCCAATGTGGGCGGCCTCTGCCGGCACATAGGAGCCCATTTGCGCCATGAGGGTGATGAGCGCCACCTGGCGGATGTAGGTACTCTTGCCGGCCATGTTGGGGCCGGTGAGGATGATGAGACGGTTCTGCTGTTCGCCCATGTCTGTATCATTGGGCACAAAGGAGGAGTCGGTCTGCACCTGCTCGATGACAGGGTGGCGGCCGTTGGTGATGGTGAGTGTGCGGCTCATATCCAGCACGGGGCGGCAGTAGCGGTATTTCTGCGCGGTCTCTGCCAGGCTCAGCAGTACGTCAATTTCCGCCAGCGCGGCAGAGCTGGCCTGAATGCGGTCGATATAGGCGGCCACTTCATCCCGCAGGTGGCAGAAAACTTCATACTCCAGCTGGCGGGAGCGCTCATCTGCCCCCAGGATGGTCCCTTCCATCTTCTTGAGCTCCTCGGTCACAAAGCGCTCGGCATTGGCCAGCGTTTGTTTGCGGGTGTAGTGTGCCGGTACCTTGGCGTAATTGGCCTTGGTGACTTCGATATAGTAGCCGAAGACGTTGTTGTAGCGGATTTTGAGGGAATCAATCCCGGTGGCGGCGCGTTCGCGGGTTTCCAGCTCGGTGAGCCAATCTTTGCCCTTGCGGGAGGCCATGCGCAGCTCATCCAGATGCGCATCGTAGCCATCGCGTATCATGCCACCGTCTTTCAGCGTGGTGGGGGGCTCATCTGTCACTGCACGTGCCAGCAAGTCTGTCAGCTCTGCAAAGTTACCCAGTTGGTTGCGCAGCGGTGCAAAGAGAGGTTGGCGCATCTCCAGCACATGCACATCCTGTGCGATATCCGGCAGCTGTGCCAGGGATGTACCCAGAGCCAGCAAATCACGCGCGTTGCCGGCATTCTGCGCCAGGCGAGAGGTCAGGCGCTCCAGGTCGCGCACGCCTTTGAGAGAGTCGCGCAGCTGGCTCATCAGAAAAGGCTCGGAGAGGAAACCGGCGATGAGTTCCTGGCGGCGGGTGAGCTCTGCCAGGTCGCAGATGGGGTGCAGAATCCAATCCCGCATCAGGCGGGCGCCCATGGGGGTGGAGGTACCATCCAGCGTGCCCAGCAGGGTATTTTTGAAGCCACCGCGCGCCTCGGTGAGGTCGAGATTGCGGCGACTGGCCGCATCAATCAACACAGCCTTGTCGGTGGGGCGCAGGGCGAGCTTGCGCAGGTGTTCCGTGCTGCGGCGCAGTTGGTTTTTGAGGTAGTGCAGGATAGCCGCCGCCGCCCCGAGCGAGGCAGAGAGCCCTGCGCAGCCAAAGCCCTCCAGCGAGTGCACACGGAAGTGACATTCCAGGAAAGGTTTTGCCACACCGGGCAGGAAGGTGTAGCCATCATAGTATTGGGTGACGGGCAGGGGGGCTGGGAAAGACTCCCGCTGCTCATCGCTGACCAGCAACTCGCGTGGGTGAATGCGGCCGATTTCATCCACAAGGGCCTCGTAGCTGTCATAATCTGCCACGGTGAACTCGCCCGTGGTGTGGTCGGCGCAGGCCAGGCCCCACACTTTTTTATCGCGGTAGCAGGCGACGATGTAGTTGTGCTCCCCTTCATCCAGAAGGGATAAATCTGCCAGCGTGCCGGCAGAGATGATGCGGGTGATTTCTCGCTCTACGAGCTTACCCGGTATGGGGGTGCTCATCTGCTCGGCTATAGCCACGCGCTTACCCATCTTCACCGCTTGTCCAATGTAGCCCTCGGCGGCGTGATAAGGCACACCGCACATCGGGATGGTCTGGCGTTTGGTGAGGGTGAGCCCCAGGGCGGCAGAGCATTCTACCGCATCTTCAAAGAACATTTCATAGAAATCCCCCAGGCGAAAAAACAGCCACACGTCCTCCGGCAGTGACTGCTTCATTCGCAGGTACTGATCCATCATCGGGCTTATGGTGCTACCGCTGGACATAGGAAATATGTGTGCCGTTCAGTTTACCTGTTCGGTGGCTTTTTTTCAAGCTTTTTACACCTTAATCCTGTGCCTTTTTCGTGTAGTAGCGCACGTAGTCAATTTCAAACACGACCGGGTAGTGTGAGGCATCCGGCGCCTCCGGCCAGGTTCCGGAACCACCGATGGCGGTGTTCATGATGATGTAGCACGGGGTCTTGAGCGGGTTATTGCCATCGGGGTAATTGGCCTCGGCCATGGCGATGCGTCCCACCTCTCGCTCATCGATGAGGATGCGCATCGTTTCCTCATCCCACTCCAGCACATAGGTGTGAAACTCTTTGCTGTAATCCGGGAATTGGGTGGTGCGCACCACCTTGTGTTCCCGGTTGGTGCCGTTGGCACCCCAGCGGAAGATGGAGTAGCAGGTGTTTGGTTCCTGGGAGATGTGCTCCAGAATATCAATTTCGCCATTGGCTGGCCAGCCGTATTGGTTTACATGCATGGTCCAGATGGCGGGCCAGGCTCCTTTGGCCTTGGGTACCTTGGCGCGGAACTCCAGGCGCCCCGGCAGTTCAAAATGCTTCACATCGCGTGTGGTGATAGAGCCGCTGGCATAGGGCTGGGTGCGGATTTGTTCATACCACTGGTCGGAGTTGCGCTTGTAGTTGCTGTTGCGGGTTTCTTTGGCGCGGGAGATGAGCTGCAGCTTGCCGTTTTTCAGGCGCACACAGCTCTTGGTGTAGGTTTGCGAGGCCCCGTGGTTGCGCACCACTCCCAGCTCGTATTTCCACTTCTTTTCGTTGAGCTTGGTGCCGTTGAACTCATCGCCCCAGGTATAGACCCACCCGCCCGGCAGCTCACGCGGGAAAGGGTCGGATACTTTCTTCTTTCCTTCTGCAGCCCATGCCAGCGGAAGCGCCAGCGCAGCCAGTATCATGCCTGTGAAGAGTCTTTGTGCCATACCTGCTTCATTCTACCTGATGTCTGCGCTCGGCTCCAGTAAAAAAGTACGTTTGCATGCAACAAAAAAGCGGTGCGTAAGCACCGCTTTCTGATACCCCCTCGCGGGCTCGAACCGCGGACAAACTGATTAAGAGTCAGCTGCTCTACCAACTGAGCTAAGGAGGCATTTTTGTGCTACTTTGTGCTGCTTGCCACCTCTCCGAAGAGAGAGCCGCTGGTCAGATTTGAACTGACGACCCACGCATTACGAATGCGTTGCTCTACCCCTGAGCTACAGCGGCAGCACTAAGTGCGCGCAAAGTTAAACATATTCTTGTGCCTTTTGCAAGCAAAATATGATGATTTTTGTTGTTGCATCAAAAAAAAGCCTGCTGCACGGGGTGTGCAGCAGGCCGGGGAAGAATAAGGGCCAGGATTAACGGCTGTAGTTGCCGGGATCCTGGGTGATGGTGACATCGTGCGGGTGGCTTTCCTGCAGACCGCCGGCGGTGATGCGTACGAAACGCGCGTGGTCGCGCAGCTCTTGCAGACTCTTGGCTCCCAGGTAGCCCATGCCGGAGCGCAGACCGCCCACAAGCTGGAAGATGACGTCTGCCAGCATGCCCTTGTAGGGAACACGGGCTTCCACACCTTCGGCCACCATCTTGCCGCTGCCATTCTGGCCGTAGCGGTCGCCGGAACCGGCACGCATGGCGCCCAGGGAGCCCATGCCGCGGTATGTCTTGAAGTTACGGCCCTGGTAGTGTACTACGGCACCGGGGCTTTCCTCGCAGCCGGCGAGCATGCCACCCATCATGATGAGGTCGGCACCGGCAGCCAGAGCCTTCACGGCATCACCGGAGTAGCGGATGCCGCCGTCGGCAATCACGGTCACGCCTGCGGGGCGGGCCACCTTGGCTACTTCCTGGATGGCGGTGAACTGGGGCATGCCCACACCGGAGATGATGCGGGTGGTGCAGATAGAGCCCGGGCCCACGCCTACCTTGATGGCGCTGGCACCGGCAGAGATGAGGTCGCGTGCGCCGTCCTGGGTGACCACATTGCCGGCCACCACGGGCTTGCCCAGCTCACGCAGCTTTTCAATTACATGCAGCACACGGCTGGTGTGGCCGGTGGCGGCATCGATGAAGAGGGCATCTGCACCGGCATCAACCACGGCCTGTGCACGAGCCATGAATTCCGGACCCGGACCCACGGCGGCACCGCAACGCAGACGGCCCATGTCATCCTTGGTGGATTCCTGGAAAGCTTCGCGTTTGCGGATGTCCGTATCGGTGATAAGACCGGCCAGGCAGCCGTTTTCATCCACGAGGGGAAGTTTTTCGATGCGGTTGGTGTAGAGAATCTTGCGGGCTTCGTCCTGGGTGGTGTTGGGGTTGCCGGTGATGAGGCGGGCCAGCGGGGTCATCACGTCTGCCACGCAGAGGGAGTCCAGGTCGCAGCCATCGCACACGCGCATATCGCGGCCGGTGATGATGCCTTCCAGCTTGTTGTCGGCATCAACCACGGGCAGCCCGGAGAAACCGTGCTCGAGCATGATGCTCTTCACCTGGCTCAGGCGCATGTTGCAGGCAACCGTGAGGGGCTTGGTGATGACTGCGTTTTCAAAGCGCTTGACCTTGGCCACCATGGCAGCCTGGTCATCGATGCGGTTGTTGCGGTGAATCACACCCATACCACCTTCACGAGCCATGGCGATGGCCATGTCTACCTCAGTCACGGTGTCCATGGGGGCGGAAAGAATCGGCAAGCGCAGGGGGAAATTGGCGCAAAGCTGAGAGGCGGGGTCGGCCTCGCCCGGAAGGATAGTGCTCAGGCAGGGAAGCAGGAGCACGTCGTCAAATGTAAGTCCAAGCTGAATTTCTTCCATAGCGGAGACTATAATACTCTACAGCTTTTTGCAAGTCTAATTGTTCAAAAAAATGCAATTTTTTGCTGCAAGAGGGGCCGATATGGCCTCAACGGTGTACCATACCGGCTGCTTTCAGGGCATCCCAGCCACCTTCCAGTACATAGATGGGGGCGGAGATGATACCCAGCTCTCGCAGATGCGCGGCAATTTCGGTGGAAGCGGTGCAATCCCCCGTGCAAAAGACGACGATGCATTCCTTGCGTTCCTCGGCCTCCATCAGGCGGCCAATGGCGGCATCCACCTGCTGCGTGCGGTCGGGGCCGGAGCGGATGGGGAACATTCTGTTATCGCTGAACATGAGGTGATTCACCTCAAAGTCGCTGGCGCTGCGGGCATCTATCCACACGGCGCGGTTGCCCCATTGGCCTCGCACCGTATCCAGGCAGATGCGCCCCTCCGGCAAATTTTCCTGCACACAAGCGGGCAGGCGGTTGGGCGCAAACCATGCTGCGTCGGCCCAGTACAACACAGCTGCCAGCATCAGGATGATGATGCCGAGTCGAACAAGCTGGGCGAAGGTGTCTTTCATGGGTGGGGAGGCCTCAGGGCTCTTGTACCACAGCGCCGGGGGCAGAGTCAAGGAAATGAACCGTACGCTATGAAAAATTGGTCATTTGTTGTTCGCGCGCGAGCGTGCGCGAAACACCCTGTTGTCCGTGTGAACAACAGGGTGTCAGGATGAGTACTTATTTCATCAAAAGAGCCGGTTCATCAGCGCTTTTTCTTCGGTGCCGGGTCGGCTGCGGCAGTGGCCTTGCCTGTCAGTTTTTGAAAGCCCTTGCCGGGAGACAGAATTTCTACAAGGTCGCCACTGGCGCGCACCTCGGGGCGGCTGTACAGGATTTTGTAGTTGCTGCTATACTCAACAGAATGGTTGATGAAATGGCTGGCCTTACCTTCGGGGGGGCAGCCGCGGTCACGTGCATCCTGATACATGTTGTTGACAGCTTCCGTTTCGCTGGCAAGGCGCACAGGGATGAAGCCCAGAAGTTTGAAACCTTGGGATTTGCCCACGGCGCGGGGGCAGATGACCTGCACATCGGTGCTGTCAACGTTGATGGGTCTATCAACGTTGCCGGTGTCGGCATGGTCACCATGGTAAGCGCCGGTCAATTCGGAATGGAAGAAGTGGTTACCTCTGGGGGCAGAGTAGCTTTGAGTAATGCAGCTGGTGGTGCTGAGAGCCAGACCCAGAGCGATAGTAGCAGTAAGAAGATTTTTATTCATATGGATGATGATGTTTCAGGTTGAACATTAGGCACCAAATACAGAACTGATGAGCTGACCACACCACTTGTAGGGAGCACTGATAATATCACCGAGGCTAAGCCCGGAATCCTCTTGTTGCGCCGGAGCTGCCGGCGCAGCAGGTGTTGCGGCCGGTTCGGGTGCGGCACCCTGAATTTCCACAAGGTCTGCTGCTACGCGGATGACAGGACGGCTGCCCACCAGGAAGTAGTTGGCGCTCTTTTCGTAGGAGGTGTTCACAAATTGGCGAGGCCCTTCGAGCTTGGCACCGCGCTTCTGTGCGTTTTCATACATGCGATCCACGGCTTCCGATTCGCTTGCCTTGGTAATCGGAATGATACCCAGCAGATTGAAACCATGGGATTCACCATAGGCGCGGCCACACACCATCTTGACGTTGTGGCGTTCGGTTTGTACATCGCCTGTCAGCGGTCTGACAGCATGCAGCGGAGCCGGCGGCATGTTTTGTTGCATGCAGCTTGCCAGTGCTGCAACCGCAAAGGTCATAGAGACTATTTTCAATTTCATATTCGTGTGTAAGTTTGGATTTTAAATAATTGTTGGAATGAATAGCATCCCTAACAAATAGCATTCTGCGCGCTTTTATGAATATGTCAAGAAGAAAAATAACATATTCTTAATTTTGTTACAAACGCGTACGCGAGAATATGAGATTGACTTATCGAGGGGAACATGGTAGGTATAGTGGCGTATGACAATCTCTCGCACACTTGCCGCGATGGCGGCTATGGTTATGGGGGTACTTTCTGTTGCAAGTGCGGCAGATGAGCGTCCGAATATTCTCTTCATCATCTCGGATGACCACGGTGTGAATGCCCTGGGTACATGCGAGAAAGACAGCCCGGTGCCGCTTCCCGGTTTCCGCCGCCTGGCGAATGAAGGCATGGTGTTTGACCGCGCCTATTGTGCCAATTCCCTGTGCGGCCCCTCCCGCGCCTGCATGCTGACGGGGCGCCACTCGCACAACAACGGCTTCTTGTACAACTATGGTGGCCCCGCCTTCAATGGAGACCAGCCCACCTACCCCAAGATGCTGCAAAAGGCCGGCTACCAGACGGGCATTGTGGGTAAGTGGCACCTCATCTCCCGCCCCACCGGTTTTGATTCCTGGCAGGTCTTCCCCAGCCAGGGGGATTACCTCAACTCCACCTTCCTCTCGGCCGGCCCCAACAACAGCACCCGCAGCAATCGCATGCGCGGCTATGTGACGGATGTGGTCACCAATATGGCTATCACCTGGATGGAGAGCCGCGACCGCAGCAAGCCCTTTGCGCTGGTGGTGGGCCACAAGGCACCGCACCGTAACTGGCTGCCCGCTGTGCGCCATCTGGACATCATCAAAAAGCATGTGGCCAAGATGACACCCCCTGCCACCCTGCACGATGATTGGAGCAACCGCCCCGAGTTCATGCAGCACAACCGCCAGACCGTGGGCTGGGACCTCTGCAACTGGAACGATAACCACCTGGTGTATGACCGTATCCCCTTTGATGTGATGAAGGAGATTGTGCCCAAGTGGCAGCTGCGCAACAAGCTTAATCGTGGCGAGTTTGCCGGCCAGGTACCTGCTGATTTTAATATAGAGAAGCATCAGCCCAAGTTTGCACCCAAGACCAATCTTGGGTGGAGCATGGATTGGATTGAGCCAGGTTTGCAGGGCGTGTATCGCGATTTCTTCAACGCCCGCACGGATGAGTTTGTGGCCAATATGCGCGCCGGTAAGTACAAGACCCAACAGGATATGACCGAGCAGCGCTGGCGCTGGTACATGGAGGACTACCTGGGCTGTATCCTCTCGCTGGATGAATCCATCACCTCCCTCCTGGAGTACCTGGACAACGCCGGCCTTTCCGAAAATACGTTGGTGATTTACGTGGGCGACCAGAGCTTCTACCTGGGTGAGCACGGTCTCTATGATAAGCGCTGGATTTTTGAGGAATCCATGCGCATGCCGCTCATCATGCGCTGGAAGGGCAAAATCCCCGCCGGCAAGCGCAGCAACGCCATGGTGCAGAATATCGACTACGCACCCACGCTGCTGGAGCTCGCCAAGGCTGACACCCCGGAAAACACCCGCACGATGGAGGGTATGTCCATGGTGCCTCTGCTGAGCACGGGCGAGGCTCCCGCCTTTGCAGACCGCCCCCTGTACTATGCCTTCTACGAGCAACCCGGTGAGCACAATGCTCCCCGTCACGATGGCATCCGCACCGCCCGTTACACCTTTGCCCGCATCTGGACCCCGCTGGACAACGAGCGCAAGAGCGGTGTGCGCAAGCCCGGGAATGAATGGCTGCTTATCGATAACGAGACGGATCCCCAGCAGCTGCGCAACGTGTCTCAGGACCCTGCCTATGCCGGTGTGATGCAGGAGATGATGGAGAAGTACAACGCCGCGCGCACTCAGTACCGTGTGCCGGCAGATTGTCCCGGCTCCGGTCACCGCATCCCGGATTTCCTCCCCTCCTGGGGCCCCGGGGAAGATGATCGTATCAAGAAGTAATAGCCCACTTCCAAGTAAAAAAATCACCTTTCGAGGTTTTGCTCGAAAGGTGATTTTTTTGGACTGAGGAAAGGGGGCATCAGCTCATGGCGGCCTCGATATCGGCCACTTCCAGCGGAGCATTGGGGATGAGGTCCTCCGTACCATCAGCGTGGATGACCACATCCGTCTCGATGCGGATGCCGATGTTTTCCTCGGCAATGTAGATGCCGGGTTCAACGGTCCAGACCTGGTTCTCGGCAAAGACGGGGTCGGCAGGACCCACATCATGCACATCGATGCCCAGGGGGTGAGAGGTGCCGTGCATGAAGTAGCGGCGCACGCACAGCGGGTTCTCCGGCGCGGCGTTCACTTCCTCCTGCGTGAGCAGGCCCAGCTTCACCAGCTCGGCCGCCATGCGCACGCGCACCAGACGCTCATATTCAGACTTGCGGAGACCGGGGCGCATGATTTCACGGGCGTAGTAATGCACAGCAAGACAGGCTTCGTACACCGCCTTTTGGCGGGGGGAGAACTTGCCATTGGCGGGGATGGTGCGGCTCATATCACCGGCATAGCCACCATATTCTGCACCGATATCAAAGAGGATGAGGTCGCCATCTGCGCAGCATTTGTGGTTGGAGATATAGTGCAGTACGCAGGTATCTGCGCCGCTGGCAATGATGGGCTGGAAGGAGAACTTGCGGGCGCGGCGGCGGATGTAAGCGGCGCTGAGAGCTGCTTCAATTTCCCACTCACCCATGCCGGGCTTGATGCTGCGCAGCACCTCGGTGAAGCCCTCGCCGGTGATGCGGCAGGCCTCGCGCAGTTGTTGCAGTTCTTCCTCGGTTTTCACCAGGCGCATCTCGGCCAGCAGCTCGTAAAGGCAGCACACCTTGGTGTCCGGGTAGCATGCTTGCAGGGCGGCGGCGTAGCGCTCATTTCGGGTCTGCACGTAGGTGTAGCGGCGGGGGTGGTTATCGCGCTCCAGCCATACCTCCCCGGCGGCGGGTACCCATTCGGCCAGCAGGGCATTGTATTCATCTGCCCAGCGCACGTCTGCGATACCGCTGAGCGCGGTGCCCAATTCCTTGGTCAGGCGGGCCCCTTCCCAGATGATGATATGCTCATTCGTTTCGCGCAGCAGCAAGGTGTCCTCGTGGGTTCCTTGCTCACCCACGCGCATCAGCAGCACCGTTTCCTCTTGGTCGATGCCGGTCAGGTAGAACAAATTGGCGTTTTGGTGGTGCGGCATCGTGCCATCGGCATTGGTGGGGTAGATGTCGTTGGCATGGATGATGACCAGAGCCCCGGCGGGCAGCTGGGCAGCCAGGGCATCGCGGCGGGCGCTGTAAAATGAAGCGGGGATAGGGGTATAACGCAGGGTGTGCATGGTGGCAATGTGTTGTGTATGCCATGAGTATACACCCCGCCTCTACCTTTGCAAAGGGATATTCTTGTCAATCTCTTGCAGGTGTGGCTTTCGGCAGAGCATCCAGCGTCTCCCGGATGATGTGGCGGGCCTGCTCCACATCTGCCGTGTGATGTGGCTTCTTGCTGTTTTCCACCGTGAAGATAGCGGCCAGGCGCGCATTCATGCGCCCGATGACTGCGGCCGCTTCGGGGGATTCCGCTGCGCGGGCTCGCAGGAGGTTGATTTTTTCATACTCCTCGATGCCATCTCTCAGGCGCTCGAAGCGGATGGAGCTGCGATTGCCGGGGTAGACCAGGAAACAATCGCCCGAGGGCCAATGCACAAAATCCGTACATTCCATGGGGTTGCGGTTCCAGGAGTTGTAAGCCCAGCGCAGGAATCCATCCAGCCCGTTGGCAGCTGCAAAGAAGCCCAGCCATTCGGACTCTGCGGGGGCAGAGTGGGTGAAGGTGTTGGGCGTGGTGGGGTGCAGACATACGTAGAAGGTGGTGATGCGGCCTGCGGCTTTGCGTTCTCGCAGCAGGTCTCCCAGGGCGCTGCCGGCGTGGGTGAGCACCGGGGAGATGTTGTACACCTCGCGGGTGAGGGCCGAGGGCTTGTCCACCGCCGATGCTATGCGGAAGGAGGGCGCGTGCAACGCCACCAGCTTCATGGCTGCGCGCACCATGGGGTCGGGGCGCTCATCGATGGCGATGCAAGTCTTCTTCGCCCAGCCTTTTTCTTGCATGTGACGGTGAAAATCCTGCAAGAACGGCGCCCACACGGCTTCAAATTCCGGCTTGGCAGGGTCGGCTGAGAGGTAGGCCTCGTGTCCGCTGGCTTCATCGTAGTAGCGCACTTTCAAATGCCAGGGGAGCATGGAATAGCAGCTGATTTGCTCGCGAATGCCTATCTCATCGTGCATGAAGCTCACCCAGGCATCCAACACGCTGTAATCATAACGCATGTGGCCATCCTTGCCGCGAATCCAGCGCACCATGGAGGGGAATGTATCGTAGGTCTGCCCATTCCAGGCTTCATCCAACACGGTGCAGGTGATGCATTTTTGCCCCGCCTCGGCCAGGCGTTTCATGATGGGGCGCAGCAGCGCAAAATGCTCGGCAGACCACGGCTCCACATCGTGCCAGCGGGCTACGGCCTGCGGGTGCTGCCACAAATCCAGGTGGATGCGCCAATCCTTCGGCCCCGGCAGGGTGGCATCCTCCACACGCAGTTCAATGTCGTGCGTGGCGGGCTCGCAGCCCTGGGCGCTGATGCTTACGCTTCCTTTGTACACACCCGGTGCGGCATCTTGCGGGATATCGATTTGGAGCCACACGCCGCGGTGGACTCCGGCCGGGTTCGGGCAGCTGCGCTCGGTGCCGATGATGTCGGCCACGCATTGGCCGTGTGCCTTGGTGTAGCGTATCATGCTCACTCGGGCGGGGATGCTGTGTTCCCCCATCGTCAGCGTGGTGCAGGTAGCTTGCAGCGCATCTGTTTGGCCGCCACAGGTGCTGGCTGCCAGCTGGGCGCTGCATCGTTCTCCGCGCCAGCCGCTCAGGTGTAGCTTGTTCTCTCCGGCCTCGGTGTCAAATGGGGTATTGGTGCCAATCATCAGTCGTGCGGCACCCGCTGCCCGCAAGCAGAGCTGTGTGGCTGCAGGAGCCTGGCTATGAGCTTGCAGGGCAGCGGCATCGTATACGACCTTGCGTTCTGTTCCCGGTTGCCCCATGGCCAACGGTGCAACACATGCTGCCAGCCCCAATACTCCTGTCAGTACACACATTCCTTGCTTCATGCCGGCTATTCTATCGCATTTTTGCCGCCATGGCAAACTTCGTTTTGTGTCGGCAAAAAAAGACTGCCCGCCGCTGCATGGAGCAGGGCGGGCAGGGGATAAGAGTGTGTTGTGCTGTGAATTACAGCAGAGAGAAGGCCACATTCAGACCGGCCGTCACGATGGAGACCATGCTCATCAGCTTGATGAGGATGTTCAGGGAGGGACCGGAAGTGTCCTTGAAGGGGTCGCCCACGGTGTCACCCACCACGGAAGCGTCGTGGATGGCGGTGTGCTTGCCGCAGAAGTCGGCATCACCCGTTTCGATGTACTTCTTGGCATTGTCCCAGGCACCACCGGAGTTGGCCATGAACACGGCGAGCACGAAACCACCGGCCAGACCACCGGCCAGCAGACCGAATACACCGGCCACACCCATCACCAGACCCGTTGCCACGGGCACAACCACAGCGATGAGGGAGGGAACAATCATTTCACGCTGAGCACCCTGGGTGGAGATACCCACGCAGCGGGCGTAGTCGGCCTTCTTGCGGCCTTCGAACACGTCCTTGTCGCTCAGCTGGCGGCGTACTTCTTCCACCATGCTCTTGGCAGCGCGGCCCACGGCGTTCATGGTCAGACCGCAGAAGAGGAAGGAAAGCATAGCGCCGATGAAGATACCAAGCAGCACCTTGGGGTTCATGAGGGTCACTTCGAAAGCGGCCATGAACTCAGCAATGCTCATCTTGGAAACCTCAGTACCGGTGCCCACGGGGCCACCCCAGTTGCTGATGGTGATGACCTGCTCGCCAAGGCGGGCGGCGGCAATCTTGAGCTCTTCGATGTAGGAGGCAAGAAGGGCCAGGGCAGTAAGAGCGGCGGAACCGATGGCGAAGCCCTTGCCGGTAGCGGCCGTGGTGTTGCCCAGGGCGTCCAGAGCATCCGTGCGGCTGCGCACGTCATCACCCAGAGCGCTCATTTCGGCGTTGCCGCCGGCGTTGTCGGAGATGGGACCGTATGCGTCCGTAGCCAGGGTGAGACCCAGGGTGGAGAGCATACCCACAGCGGCAATACCGATACCGTAGAGACCGGAAGCCATGTTCTGGGCGGTGAAGGCCCATTCACCGGCGGCGCAGAGGTAAGCGCCAATCGTGCCGAGTACGATGAAGATGACCGGCCAGCAGGTGGAAATCATACCCACGCCGATACCGGAGATAATCACGGTAGCAGGACCGGTGGTGGCGTTCTCAGCGATGAATTTCACCGGCTTGAACTCGAAAGAGGTGTAGTATTCCGTCACCTTGCCGATGGCGATACCCACCACAAGACCAATCATGATGGAACCCCAGATACCGAGCCAGTTCTGGATGTTGAGAGCCCAGAGAATGAGGGCGGAGAAGATGGCGATAAGCACGCCGGAGAAGTTGATGCCCTTGTTCAGAGCAGCCATGAGCTGGGTCTGGTTGGCACCGGGCTGGGTGCGCACCATGTACACACCGATGATGGAAAGGATAGCGCCCACGGCACCGATGATCATGGGAGCCATCACCATCTGGAGGCCCATCTCGTAGTTGTTGGCTGCGGCGGCCACAGCAGCACCCAAAGCGGCGGTAGCCAGAATGGAGCCGGCGTAAGATTCGTAAAGGTCGGCACCCATGCCGGCCACGTCACCCACGTTGTCACCCACGTTGTCAGCAATCGTAGCGGGGTTGCGGGGATCGTCTTCGTTGAAGTGGTATTCAGTCTTACCCACAAGGTCAGCGCCTACGTCGGCGGCCTTGGTGTAGATACCACCGCCCACGCGGGCGAAGAGAGCCTGGAGGGAGGCACCCATGCCGAAGGTCAGCATGATGGTGGTGATGTGCACCAGCTTTTCAACATCGCTGTCGAAGGTGCCCATCAGGGAGGTGTTGTCCAGAATCAGGTACCAGGCGGAAATGTCGAGCAGACCGAAGCCCACCACCGTGAGACCCAGCACAGCGCCGGAACGGAAAGCAAGCTGCAGACCCTTGTTGAGACCGTCTTCCTTATCGCGGCAAGCCTGGGCCACACGGCCGGAGGCATACGTAGCCGTCTTCATGCCGATAAAACCGGCAAGACCGGAGAAGATACCACCGGTGAGGAAAGCCACGGGCACGATGTTGTTTTGCAGGCCGAAGTAGGCCATCACGCCGAAAGCGATTGCGATAATGACGAAGAAGATAGCAACCACTTTGTACTGCTGCTTCAGGTAGGCCATAGCGCCTTCGCGCACATAGCCCGCAATCTCCTTCATGCGGTCGTTACCTTCATCGGCCTTCTTCATGTCGAAGAAGAACTTGGCGGCAAATGCCAGCACAAGGATGGAGGCAACGGGAACGATCCAGAATAATGTATTGGGGTCCATTGTCTGTCAGATTTTTTGTTTGTTTTTTTTGCTTTTCAGGGTAAAAAGCGCGGCATTCTACACTACGAAACCCGTTTTGGCAATACAAAATTCGCGCATTGTTCAGATAAAGCGTGCGCGTGCGAGCGCACGTATGCGTTCCGTGCTTGACGCGCGGCCAGCAATCCTGTATGCTCAGGAGAGCACGCACATGATAGACGCCATAGACACATTTCTGAACGATGCCAGTGGTTTTCTCTGGGGGTATATTTTATTATTTGGCTTGTTGGGCACGCATTTGTACCTGACATGCCTGCTGCGTTTCCCTCAGTTGTACATGTTCAAGGCCATGAGCTACTATTTCCGCCGGGGCAAGGGAGAGAGTGGGCAGATTTCGCATTTTTCCTCGCTCATGATATCGCTGGCGGCCAATGTGGGCACGGGCAACATTGTGGGTGTGGCCGTGGCGGTGGCCACGGGTGGCCCCGGTGCGGTGTTCTGGTGCATGGTGACGGGCGTGCTCGGTATGGCTACCCGCTATGCAGAGAGTTTGCTCGCTATCCGCTACCGTGTGTATGACCAGAATGGCCAGTTGGTAGGCGGTCCCATGTATGCGCTGGAGCGCGGGCTGCGTTGCAAGTGGCTGGGTGTGCTTTTTGCTGCATTCACGGCTGTGGCAGCCTTTGGTATTGGCAACATCACCCAGGCCAATGCCGTCTCCCGCGTGTTGGAGACTTCTGCTCTGGCGGTGCCTACCTGGGTGACGGGTGCGGTGCTGGTGGTGCTTGTAGCCTTGGTGCTGCTGGGTGGTCTGAAGGGGATTTCCCGCGTCTGCACAGCATGTGTGCCCACCATGGCTGTGATTTATATGGCTGGTTGTGCCCTATTGTTGATTTCTCATGCAGAATACATTGGCACGGCGATTGAGCTCATCTTCACCAGCGCTTTCAGCGAGCAGGCTGCCACGGGTGGCTTCATCGGCTCCACTCTCATGCTGGCCATGCAGACCGGTGTGCGCCGCGGCCTCTTCTCCAACGAGGCCGGTATGGGCTCTTCTCCCATCGTATCTGCTCCGGTGATAACTCCCAACCCTGTGCAGCAGGCGCTTGTGTCTTCCACCGGGCCGTTCTGGGATACGGTGGTCATCTGCACCCTCACCGGCGTGACGCTTACCACCGCCATTTGTGCCGCACCCGAGGTCGCCTCGGCTGATGGTGATTTGCTCACCTACCATGCGTTCCATACCGTGGGCTCTGTGGGTTCCATCCTGTTGACCATCAGCCTGGCTACCTTTGTCATCTCTACCCTGCTGGGTTGGTCCTACTTTGGTGAGCGCGCTCTGCAATACCTGGGCGGCACTCGCCTCATTACCCCCTACCGCGTGCTCTGGGTCATCGCGGTCTTTGTGGGGGCTGTCATCCCCAAGAGTGCCATCGTCTGGAACTTTGCCGACTGCGCCAACGCCCTCATGGCCATCCCCAATCTCAT
>JAFYUJ010000095.1 GCA_017558555.1 Akkermansia sp. | reverse complement strand
CCTCAATCTGCTCTTGGGTGATACCGGCGGTGCTCTTTTCAGCCACTACTTCACCATCGGCATCCTGGCTGTTGGTTTCGATACCCAGCTTCATGGTGGCGGTGTACACCTTGTCCTCGCACATGAGCATGTCCTGCATCTTGGTGGCTTTGCCTATCACCACGATGAGCATGCCTGTGGCCATGGGGTCCAGCGTGCCGCAGTGCCCCACTTTTTTGGTGCCTAATATCCGCCTGCACAGCGCGACGGCGTTGTGCGAGGTAAAACCGGGATCTTTATCGACGAGTAAAACACCAGATGGAGAAGCGGTGGTCATGATGAAATAAAAGTGGAGGGTGAATGCACAATGAAAAATGAAAAATGCACAATGAATTTTGTGATATTCAACAGTGGGGTGATTTGGATGAAGCTATATTTTTTTCCGCGGTGTTAGCAGAGGCAGTCATGATGGCAGATAGTTCATGAGCCTCTTTAAGTAGAGGTTGGAGCTTTGCTTCGGATAGAATTTCGGCATCGATGAGCAAGTTGAGCCAATAGCAACTTTCATCGGCCTCTTCCAAACATATACGGATTTTATTGAGGAAATCCTTGGGGCTTTTGGCCAGACATGCTGAGCGATAATTGGCGCCCACGGAAGTACCGCAGCGCAGCAATTGTTTTCCCAATACCAATGCATCATCGTGGTTGGGTAGCGCTTTCCACAGGCGAAGAATTCGCAGAGCAAAGGCATATGTTCGTGCTCTCAAGTCATCTCCTTTGCCGGGCTTTGCTCCCATTGTGCATTGTTCATTGTGCATTGTTCATTTCTTCTTTGATTTTTTCCAGCACCGCGGCTTTGGTTGCATTCAGTTCGCCCTTCATGCGGATGCCGGCAGCCATGGCGTGGCCACCGCCGCCGAAGTGGGCTGCAATGTTTGCCACGTTGATGGCAGGGTCCTTGGAGCGCAGGGAGATGCGGATGCGGCCATCCTCCAGGTCCTCGAAAATGGCGGAGACGCGCACGCCTTCGACCACGCGCACAATGTCCACCAGGTCTTTGGTGGCTTCCAGGCCCACGCCCAGTCGGGCTTTGGTGCCGGCGGGCATGGCGTAGTGGGAAATTTGCCCCTGGTGCTCCACGACCATGTTGTTGAGTACCTCGGCATTCACGCGCAGGGTGTCCCAGGGGATTTCCTGGTACAGTCGGCAGTTGAGGCGGCCGACATCAACCCCGCATTCGAGCAAATCAGCTACTTGGCGCAGGACTTCGGGTGTGGTGGAGCTGTATTGGAAGGAGCCGGTATCGGTGCTGATGGCGGTGTAGAGCGCATCAGCCATAGGGGTGGTCATTTCCACGCCCAGTGCCTTGATGAGTTTGAAGATGATGCAGCCACAGGCGGCGGAGGGGCTCTCTACGATGTTGATGTGGCCGTAGCCGGGGTTGGTGCCGTGGTGGTCGATGTTGATGATGCAGGGGTGGTCTCGGAAGCGCTCCGGCGCTATGTCGCCCAGGCGCTTCCAATCACCGGTGTCTACGCAGATGAGCACCTGCGGCAGCTCGGCCCCGGCCTCAGGCAGGGAGCCAATGGTATCCGCCCCGGTCAGGAAGGCATAGCGGCTCGGCACGCTGTCTTCATTCCACAGCGAGACTTGTTTGCCCATAGCTCGCAAGGCCAGCCCCAGTGCCAACGTGGAGCCGATGGCATCGCCATCCGGCCGGAAGTGGGAGATGATACCAAAACTTTCGTGTGCGTTGACGGTGGTGATGAAGTCCTTGTACATACAATCTGCTGTGCCCCTTATACTATGCCCGCGCGTGCGCGTCAAGCGATAATGGGGAGGATGCCATGTCTGTCAGGAGACTTTGTGTCATTTAATCTCCCGGGTCCGTTTGACAACTTGGGTAATG
>JAFYUJ010000094.1 GCA_017558555.1 Akkermansia sp. | reverse complement strand
GCCGCCATCGGCGGGGGACCCCCGGCCCCCCCGGGAGACCGGCCACAGGAGCCGGCCCCGGTAAACCGGGGCGCCCCTTGACAAGGCGCCCAGCCCGGCGACTGCCCCCCGGAGCAGCCCGGCAGCCCGAGCAAACCCGGTATCACCTCAGACACACCGCGCAACAGCCCGCCACAAGCCCCCAGCCGGTGGCCGGCCACGCCGCACGCCGCCGACGAGCCGGGCGGACAGCCGTTTTTGTAGCCCCGCACGACGACGCCGCACACCGCCGGACGCCGACGTTCGACGATTGCCGCCGAACGCCGCCGACGAGCCGGGCGGACAGCCGTTTTTGTAGCCCCAGCCGGTGGCCGAACGCCGCCGAACGCCGCCGTCTGACGATTGCCGCCGAACGCCGCCGCCGGACACCGCCGGACGGACACCGCCGTCCGATGGCCGCACAGCTCGACGAACAGCCGTTTTAACGACACAGCCAACGACACAGCCAGCGACACAGCCAACGACACAGCCAACGACACACGCAACACAATATGTATCATAGCGTTATGATATGGTAACGACACAGCCAACGACACAGGTCACGACACAGCCAACGGCACAAGACGCGGCACAGTCTATATAATAATATAAAGATAAAAAAATTTTCGCGCAGGGGCACATAAAGCGCGCCAGTCGGCGCGCGTGCGAACGGCTACCCGGCGCGACCGCACCGGGCAGGACGGACAGCCGCACGCCGCCGACGGACAGCCGGACGGACAGCCGCAATGCGTGCGCGTGTACGCGCACGAACGAACGCCGTCGCTCCGCTGTCGCTCCGCGACGGCGCAACATCCTGCAACATGGGGGCCGCCTGCCGGATGATCCGGCCGCCCGGACCCCCAAGATCCTCCCCGACAAAGGGGGACAGATCCCTAACGGGCGGCGCGTGTGTTAAAAAGACGTAAAATGTGCGGCTGTGTTGCGCGGTGTAAATAAAAAACACTACCTTTGCCGGCGCAAACCAACGCCAGACGAAACCATGATGTACTTAACGGGCTACAATCCCCTCACTGGCCGCCGCGAGGCCATCAGCTTCCCCATGGAGGATGATGCCGCACTTCGCAAGCTCGCTCAGATCAAAAAGGACGGATCCGTATATAAGCGCGTCAAGGTGCGCCGTCTCGAACCTAATCAATTACTCTTGGATTTATGACACACACAGAACAGCTTAGAGAACAGGCGATCCTAAACCTCACGGATCTCCTGCGGACCACTCCCTTTACCGTGGAGTTCCGAGTCAGACGAAAGCCCACCGGCATCAAGATCATTGCCGAGGTTACTCGCGACGAAATGGACTACCTAACTAAAAATGCCATTTTACAAGATGGACAACAATGACCTACTCAAAGCCATCCGAGCATGGAAGGAATGGCGCAAGACGCATGGCCCGGAGCGGCCCGGCGTCTATTACTGGAATGACGAAGTTGAATGCCAAATATCAATACTGACATGAAATTAGAAGATCTACCCACAGCACGCCGCCAAGGCTTAACGGTCGAAGTTGACCGGCAGGAATTTGCACTCAGCCTAAAGACATGGAGGTTACGGCAGGCACTCACACAGCAGCAAGTGGCCGACAGATGGGGTTGCAGCCGCTTTTTGATCATAAAGGCCGAAGGAGCCAAAGAAATCAGCTGGGAGAATGCCTACAGGCTTTTTAACAAGCTGGCTCATGAACTCCAGAATGAGAGCAAACAATGAGGTACACAACGGTTATTGATCTCTCGGAGATCCCACAGGTCTATGCGAACCCCACGGCCGTGCGGGTCTATCTGCACCTTGCTCTGAAATGCGGCTACCACGACAATGACCGGGACATCGTGACTATCTCCCTGCGGATCCTCGCACGATCACTCGGGATTACCGTGTCAGCCGCACGCCACTCGCTCAAGATCCTAACGGCCCATGGGCTACTACAGCCCACCGGAGGCAGCACGTTCCAAGTGCTGAAATGGGTAACTAACAAGCCCATCAGCAAGCGTGCCAAGACGGATGCCGAACAGAAAGCGAGGGAGCGAAGGGAGCAGGAGGAACGCGAGTTCAACGAACGCCGCCGCAAGGAGCGCGAAGAAGACAAGAAGCGCGAAGCTCTCATAAAGGAGGGCAAGAGCACGTTTACTGAATATTACGAAAACTATATCCTCCCACTTGCCGAGCGAGGGGACCCGGAAGGCATCAGACTGAAGGAACAACATGCCAAGTACTACGAGCAGGAATGCGCGGCACTTCGGGAGGCAGCAAAAAAAGCACTGCAATGATGTACTATGTTATGCCAGCGGAACCCACACTCCGCTACAGATCTATTGCCAGGTCTTCAGCAAGGGAGGCACTGCTACTCAGAGCCACCATGGAGATCTCAACCGGCATAGAGTGGAAGGTTGTTATAGACGATGACAAATACAGCCAACTGCCATGAACGCTAAAGAGTTTTTCTATACCGTGGCTGAAATGAGGAGCGCTCAGAACGCCTATTTCAAAACTCGCGACCCGAACGTTTTGCGGGCCGCGAGGAAGCTGGAGAATATAATTGACAAGGAGATAGAACGTGTGCGCTCCATCGTCAATTCGGCTCCTTGTTAAGAAACTCTGTCTCGGTCACAGCTCTAGCACTCTTACGGCTGATGTCTATTATCTCAGCCAAGTCATTCCACCCGTAGTAAGACTGCGCATGGATCGCTGAATCAACGCCTATGAGCGCCTTGAGCTCCGATGTGCTGCGCCTCCATTCACCATCAACATAGCGGCTGTAAATAACAGCGGCACTGCAAAATGACCCTGACACGGTTACGCCGTCTATTGCAAAGCCAACCGAACCCGACGGCCCGCTGATGGTCAAGGCCGTAATGTTAGAGCGTGTAGCGTCTACTGCACTCGTCTCCAATTCGAACTGACCACTTGACAGCGTGAACAGCACGGTGTCACTTGCGAGGCCCGTTTTGAAGTTCAAGCGGCCAATGCTGTAACCGACACCGTTCACCTCCGTTGGTGTGTCATACTCCGGCATGGGTACTACCTTGCCACAAACAAAGGTTATCTGTGTGTCAACAGGTACACCGAAAATCCCTAAGAAGTCCGCGACCGTGATAGTCTCAGGACCCTGCGGTATGAGCGGGCTCAGCTGAAATGACAGAACCGGACTACCGGGCGCATTGAACGGCCTTATGTTGCCGCTGCTCAGCGTACCCTCCGAGATGCGGACGGGGACGCACACGCCGAGCATTGAGTTATATGGCACGATGGGCGCAAAACCGTAATAGTCGCCGGTTGCCGCACGCATGGCATAGCCGCCAATTATCTTGGCTGCCTCACCGACGAAGTAGTTAATGCTGGGCTGCCCGTACTTGCGGGACTGCCAGCTGTTGCTGATTACCGGCTCCAACTGCTGTGCCAACTTGACGGCGGAGGAGAACGCAAGGCGGCGGACGGTCTGCGCATCCGACTGCGGGTTCTTCGGGTTGCGAACCCGGGGGACGGTAATCTGTTCGCCGTTCAGGCGCTTAAACACGAGTTCGCCGACCTTGCCTCGTGCCATCCCGAGTATCATGGGACCTTTTGCCATAGTGATGATGTGCGGGCGAGTGGTTCGCGCCTTCGCGGGTGTAAAGGTACGGCTTTTTTGGGGGGCTGCAATGGCAATGGCAATGGCAATGGCGTTTTTTATGTTTTTTTAACTTTGCAGGGGTGTCCGCTGGGGCTGGGGCTGGGGCTTCGGCTGGGGCTTGGGGTCTTGTGGCGGGCGCTGTGCGGCGTGTCTTGGGTGAACCCGGTTTGCTCGGTCTCCGGTCTGCCCGGTTGCTCGGGGGGGCGCCGCCGGGCGGGGCTTTTGTCAAGGGGCGGCGTCCGCGTTGCGTCCGCTTCGGCTCCGGTGGCCGGTCTCCCGGGGGGGCTCGCCCCTCGCCGCTGGCGGCGTCTGGCCGGGCGGGCGG
>JAFYUJ010000093.1 GCA_017558555.1 Akkermansia sp. | reverse complement strand
GTCTTCGAGACCAATCAGCACGGCATCCACCACGAGCTGGTCAAGCTCCTGGGCCGCCTGAAGTACCGCACCTCCTACGGCCAGAACGTGCTCAAGCACGCCATCGAGGTCAGCCACCTGGCCGGTCTGATGGCCGCCGAGCTGGGCGCGGACGTTCAGCTGGCCAAGCGCGCCGGTCTGCTCCACGACATCGGCAAGGCCGTTGACCACGAGGCCGAGGGCACCCACGTGACCCTGGGCGGCGAGCTGGCCCGCAAGTATCACGAGAGCAACGACGTCATCCACGCCATCCTGGCCCACCACAACGACGTGGAACCCCAGACCGTGGAGGCTGTCCTGGTGCAGGCTGCTGACGCGATCAGCGCTGCCCGTCCCGGCGCCCGCCGCGAATCCCTGGAGAACTACATCAAGCGCCTGACCAAGCTGGAGGAGATCTCGATGTCCTTCGCCGGCGTGGAAAAGTGCTACGCCATCCAGTCCGGCCGCGAGGTGCGCATCATGGTCAAGCCCGACGACGTGACCGACGAGGGCACCAAGGTGCTGGCGAAGGAAATCGCCAAGCGCATCGAGAAGGAAATGGAGTACCCCGGCCAGATCCGCGTGAACGTGATCCGCGAGACTCGCTCCATGGAATACGCCAAGTAAGCGGGGCTGCCCCCGCGGGCATTTCGCGTTAGATGCTGTGCGGCTTCTGCACGGTACGAACGCGGGTTGCCTGGGTTGGGTCGCGAGGCTGGCTTTCCGCACGCTCATCGCGCGGGCTGCACGGCTGAACGATTACGACGAGCAAAGCTACTTGATCCCCTGTCCGTGAGGATAGGGGATTTTTCTGCGCAATCGCTCTTCCCCTTTTCCACAATCCATGCTACAATATTCCCATCACCCCAAGGAGGTACATCCCGATGAAGCCCACCACCCAGCGCATCCTGGCCGTGATCGGCCTCGTTCTCATCTGCCTGAGCATCGTGCTGATGCTCGCAGGCATGTTCATGGGCGCCGCCAGGGCCACGGTGCTCAACATCAGCCTTTTCTGCTTCCTGGGCGCGGTTACGGTGCTGATGATCGTCAACTACCAGCGCAAGCAAGCTGAAGCGGAAGACAAGAACGAACAGAATTGACAGTCATACCGCAACAAAAAAAGTCTTGACTATTAAGCAGTCAAGACTTTTTTGTTCATATCACTTAGATAAAAGAATGCTGTATTTCTTCAATACGATTTTCAATAAGATATTGACTCATGTTGCGGTTATTTATATAGCCTCGCGTCTGATAAATCATCTTGCTGTCATCAAAACCAAAGCCAAACATACGATCATCTTTGCTGGGATCCTTCTTTTGTTTGACCTCAGCCATGAAAGCTGCCATCTCTTTGTTTGTAAACGCCAACATAATGGTGTCCCAAATCGTACTGTCCGCCTTCGCATTTTTCACGTCGGCTGGACGCTTGGCATAAATACCAACAAGGACATACCAATTTGCATTGGGCTGGATTGGAAATCGGTTGAACCACAGATAATATGGGAACTCCGCTGTTTCTTTCTCGCTGTAATAGGTTCTTGACATTTTCACTTGAATCGTATTTGTCTTATTGCATTCATGGTCATAACGGTAAAGCAACAGGTCTATTCCTTTCTCTTGTGCCGATGCCGGAATGAATACAGACGTACTCCTCAGCTTTTTTGAAAGATAATCCGCTACGGCAAATTCGCCATATTGCATCGTGAATATCGGCTGCATATCATTCGCTCCTTAAATATGTTATGCATATCTTATCAGAAAGCAGCTCAAAAATCAACGTTATGCGCTTGGAGGCGAAAGAACGTGCACATTTCGCCTACAGATGTATATAAAACTCCGCAAAGCCTTGAAATTCCCGGAAAAAAGGGGTTGCAATCGCGTTTTCAATATGCTATAATACCAACCGACTACGCACCTGTGTGCTGTGGTTCCTTGTGCTGTGCTGAAACGATAGGCATGGTGGAGCACCACAATAGCCCACAGGGAGGTCCAAGCTGAACCCGGAAGGGCAGCTAAATAACAAGGAGGAAACCCACAATGGCAGTCATTTCCATGAAGCAGCTGCTGGAAGCTGGCGTGCACTTTGGCCACCAGACCCGCCGCTGGAACCCCAAGATGGCCCCCTACATCTTCACCGAGCGCAACGGCATCTACATCATCGACCTGCAGAAGACCGTCCGCAAGGTTGACGAGGCCTACAACTTCATCCGTGACACCGCGATGGCCGGCAAGACCGTGCTGTTCGTCGGCACCAAGAAGCAGGCTCAGGAGTCCATCGAGTCCGAGGCCAAGCGCTGCAACATGTACTACGTCAACAACCGCTGGCTGGGCGGCATGCTGACCAACTTCAAGACCATC
>JAFYUJ010000092.1 GCA_017558555.1 Akkermansia sp. | reverse complement strand
TCTGCCGCCCCGCAAGCGGGGCTCAAAGTTTGCCGCAGCGTAGCCGCGGGGAACCTCAAATTCGTAACTCGTAACTCACAAATCCCCATTTGTCTGACGTAGGGTGAGTTTTCAGAGGCCTCCTTTTTGCTTGAAACGCCGGGCTTGCTTGCAAAAACGGATTGCCAAGGCGGGCGTGAGCTGGTAGAATGATGGCAGCATGAAAATAGCCGTCATTGGAAAAGGTGGGCGCGAACAAGCGCTGGTTGAAACATTGGCTGCCAGCCCCGGCAAGCCTGAGATTTATACATTCCCCGGCAGCGATGCCATTTGCCAGACTGCCACAAAGATTGAGGTGGGTGGCTTTGATGAGCTGATTGAGTGGATGGTGAGCAACAAGGTGGACTTGTGCGTGGCCGGTGAAGAAAGCTACCTGGTGTATGGCGATGGCCTGGCCAATCGCTGTGCGGCTGCCGGCATTCCCTGCTGGGGCCCGCGCAAGGAAAGCGCCCAGTTGGAGGCCTCCAAGGAGTTCGCCAAGGAGTTTTTGATGCGCCACAACATCCCCACCGGTCTGGCTACGGCGGTGGAAAGCTACGAGGCGGCCAGGGAAGCCATCGCCGGCAAGTACCCGACCGTGCTCAAGTTCGATGGTCTGGCTGCCGGTAAGGGTGTGGCCGTTTGCATGGATGAAGCCGCTGCCGAGGAGTTCTTGCAGGAGGTCTTTATCCAGAAGCGCTTTGGCGAAGGACGCGTGCTGGTGGAGGAATTCCTCACCGGCCCGGAAATCTCCATCTTCGGTGCCATCTGTGATGATAAGTATCTCATCCTCTGCCCGGCTCGCGACTACAAGCGCTTGCAGGACGGCGATGAAGGCCCCAACACGGGTGGCATGGGTGCTGTGGCTTCCCGCCAGCTGGCCAGCCCCGAGCTGCTGAGCGAAATCGAGGAAAAGATTGTGGCACCCACCGTGCAGGGCTTGCAGAAGGATGGCTTGCCCTACCGCGGTTTCCTGTATTTTGGCCTGATGCTCACCCCGGATGGCCCCAAGGTAATTGAATACAACTGCCGCTTTGGCGACCCCGAGTGCGAGGCTGTGATGCCGCTGCTGCGCGGCGATTTGGCCGGTTTCTGCATGGCCGGTGCCTGTGGCGAGTTCAAGCCCGAGCTCATCAGCTTTGATTCCGGCTGGAGTGTGTGCTGCATCCTGGCCTCTGCCGGTTATCCCGCTTCCTCTCACTCCGGTGATGTGATTTCCGGGTTGGAGGCCTGCGAGGCTCGCGTCTTCCACTGCGGCACCAAAAAGACCGCCGAGGGCTGGGTGAGCAATGGCGGTCGCGTGTTGGCTATCGTGGCCCAGGGCGCTACGCTGGATGAAGCCCGCACCCGCGCCCATGCCGAGGCTGCCAAGGTGGATTTCCCCGGCTCTCAGCGCCGCTCGGATATTGCTTACAAGAACATGTAATGCCCAACCCCGCTATCGCTACCATGACCCCCGATGAGTTTTTGGAAGAGTTGCTGGACACCCCCGCGCCTACCGGCATGGAGATGGATGCCCAGCGCCTGTGGGCTCAGTACATTGCTCCCTATACGGATGAGCAGCAGTGTGATGCTTATGGCTCTACCTGGGCCGTGCTGCGCGCGGCTCAGCCCGGGGCCCCCACGCTGATGCTGGATGCCCACGCAGACGAAATCGGTTTTTCCATCCGCTACATTGCAGATAACGGCTTTGCTTATCTGGAGCGTTGCGGTGGGTCGGACGTGGCGATTGCACGCGGGCGCCGCCTGCGCTTCTTTGGGACGGATGGTGAGGTGTGCGGTGTCATTGGCAACACCGCCATCCACATCCGCGAGGATGCTGATAAAGCTCCCAAACTCTGGGATTTGTATGTGGATTTTGGCTGCGATTCCCGCGAGGAAGTGGAGGCGCTCGGCCTGCGCGTGGGGGATTGCGGCGTGTATGGCGATGGCCCCCTGGTGCTGAATGATAAGCGCATTGTCTGCCGCGCGTTGGATGACCGCCTGTGTGGCTACATCATCGCCCAGACGGCTCGCACCCTGCATGAGCAGGGCTTCAAGCCGGAGTGGAATATCGTGTTTGCCAACACCGTGCAGGAGGAAATCGGCTGCGTAGGCGCCGGTATGCTGGCCTACCGCCTGCAGCCGGATGCCGCCATCTGCCTGGATGTGACCCACGCCACCGATACCCCCGGCCTCAGCCAGCCCCGCTACGGCGATATCCGCCTGGGTAAGGGCGCTGCCCTCAGCTTCGGCCCGGTGTGCCACCCCAACCTCAACGCCCGCCTGGAGCTGGTGGCCACTCAGCAGGATATCCCTATGCAGCGTGAAACCACCGGCCGCGGCACCGGCACCAATACTGATACGGTGTACCGCTCCCGCAGCGGCGTACCGGCTACCAATCTCTCCCTCCCCCTGCGCTATATGCACAGCCCTGTGGAGATGGCCGACCGCGCCGATGTGCAGGCTTGCACAGACCTGCTCGTGGCCTTTATCAAGTCCCTGAAAGCCGGGGATGACTTCCGCCATAAACTGTAAGTCAAAAAAATCTGTCAAAATCAGAATTTCCAGCTTGACTCTCCCCTGATTTCAGCTAGACTAGCCTTTACAAACTTCACACACTCGATATGAAAAAGTTTTTTTCTCTTTGCGTCTTGGCCGTCTCGGCTCTTTTTGGTTTGACCTGCTGCAGTGGCGGTGGCAACGGTAGCGATGCCGATTACATGTCCATCAACGATTTTGCCCGTGGCGGGAAGAAAATCCGTTGTGGTTATCAGCTGCAGCTGGATATTGTGCCTTTTGGTACGGATGGCAACATGTCTGACGTGACTGCTTTGGAAGCCACGATGATTCCGGGCGAGTTTATTGCAGGTGGTGACGAGATTGGAGCGAATTTTACATACTCCATGGCGGTGCCTGATGCTCGCCAGGCAACATTGTGGTTCCAGTTGACTGAAGATGTAGACCAACTGTCCAATCGCAATTTGATGGCTGGTCTGGGCTTTCAGGTGAGTGATATCGAGGGCGGGGATAATGTCCAGACGGGCATGAATGCGCAAAGCTCCCTTTCCGGTATTTCTTGCACATTGACCTTTGACTTTGATTCTAAGCGTATGCGTGCCACGAGCTCATACCAAATACGTGAAGTGATTGATAATGAAAAAGGTACAACTTATGGCCCGATTATCTTGCATGAGACACCTCATGCTGATGTGCCTTTCGTGGTGGGTTTCTGATAATCTGCCGGGCGCGACAGCGTATCCATTTTTCTCAAGGGCGGCTCAGGAATGAGCCGCCTTTTCTGTCGGGGCAAAATAAAAGCTGTGCAATGGCGCGCCAATATGGTATAGAAGAAGCCATGAAGATGACGACGTGCAAGAACGTGATGAGCATCCTGCTGCTGGCTGTCGGCATGCTGGCAGGTAGTGTGCAGGCCGCACCGGATGCCGATGCCTTGCTGAAAGGCATGCGCGACATGACGGTGAGCCAGGGCAACCGCGATGTGATGGGCAACATCCGCAAAGGCCGCTTGAAGGTACCTTTCAGCATCAGTGCGCGCGGCGAAACCCTGGCCTTCCAGTACAAGCAAGAGGAGGCATGGAAGCGTTTCGACGTGCGCATCCGCGAAAAGAACGTGGATTTGCTGCTGGTGGAGGGGGGCAAGGCCCAGGTGATGGCACCCGCCAACTATGCCCGCAAGATCGCCGGGACAGATGTGTGCTACGAGGATTTGTCCATGCGTTTCCTCTATTGGAAAGGCGGCAAAATCGTCGAGAATACGGCAGATAGCCGCATCAAGGGGCGCGATTGCTATATCGTCGAAGTGGCCAACCCGCAGCCGGGTACAGGGCAGTTTGCCTGGGTGCGCATGTGGGTGGACAAAGAGAATGGCACGGCCTGGCAGATTGATGGCTACGGGGCGGATGGCAAGCTGCGCAAGCGCTTCACCATCACCTCTGTGCAGAAACTTTCCGACGGCACCTGGTTCTTCAAGCAGATGAAGCTGGAGGTGCGCAACCCCAGGAACCCGGACCGTACCCAGGCGCTCAACTACCTGGAGATGGACGATTTGCCTGACCGCCGGTAATCAACCATGCGCCGCTGGCTTTCCATCATTGCATTGCTTCTTCCGCTGGCAGGCTTTGTAGCCTGCCTGGGGGAGGTGCGGTGCCTGATAGATGGCGGCATGACCGTGTATGGGCTGTTGCTCATGTTTGCGGCGCTTGCCATCATGACTGCGGTGGAGGCGTTGCTGTTCAAATACTGGGTGTTGCCCGGGTGGGGGCGCGCCATCTCGGAGCGCTTGTATGAGGGCACCTACACGCCCGATCAGGACCCATTGGTGAGCCTGGCAGCACACATCCGCCGCGAGAAAGATGTATCCCGCCTGCCGGAGCTTGCCCGCTTGGTACAGCGGGATGCATCCCGCATGCGGGGCTGGCAAGAGCTGGCCAATCTGCAGCTGGAGGAGTGTGGCGATGCCGCCGCCGCCGTTCACACGCTGTTGGAGGGCGCAGCCAGGGTGAGCCCCAAGGAAGACAGAGCTTATCTGATGTATCGCGCCGCGCATCTGTGCGAGCAGCGTCTCCATGATGCTCCCCGAGCCGCCGAATTGTACGCCCAAACCGCCCGCCGCTTCCCCCGCACCACCTACGGCAAAAAAGCCGCCGGACTATAAGGGGGATTTCAAATTTTAACATTGCATCCGTCTTCGTCTGCGCCTACGCCGAGACAGGAATTTCATATTGGGAAAGTTCTCCGCGCCGCAGGCGCGGCAAGCCTTGAGCCCCGCTTGCGGGGCGATTCCCTCGCGGCGCAGCCGCGATGTTCCCGCGTCCGCAGGACGCCGTTCCCGATGCGCAGCATCCGTTCCCGCGCGCAGCGCTGTTCCCGCCAAAGGGAAGTACCCGTCTTCGCTCAAAATGAGTCCATTTTGAGCTACGCCGCGGCAGGCGAATGACGAAGTGCGAATGACGAATGTGAAGTTCCCTGCGGCTGCGCCGCAGCAAGCTTTGAGCCCGTGCAACGGGCGGCAGACAGTAGCCCGGAGTGAAGTCACACAGTGACGGAACTCCGGGTTGTCATACCAAAGGAACCGGAACCCCGGAGCGCAGCGGAGTGGGTGGCAGAAAGCG
>JAFYUJ010000014.1 GCA_017558555.1 Akkermansia sp. | reverse complement strand
GAAGGTGTAGTTGGGCTTGTCCTCGATGTCCTTGAGGTTGGCAAGGTTGCCGGCGTAGGTGAGGGCATCGAGGTTGACGATGCAGTACTCGGGGTACTTGTTGACAAAGAGGCGGACAACGTGGGAACCGATGAAGCCGGCACCGCCGGTGATGAGAATGTTCATGATTTACGATTTGGGATTTACGATTTACGAATTTTGAAGCATGGCGACGCAGCGCTTCAGAGAGGTTTGCCAATGGGGGATGGTGAGGTTGAAGGCGGTGCGGATTTTGGTCTTATCGAGCACGGAGAAGGCGGGGCGCTCCACCTTGCTGGGGAACTCGCTGCTGTGGCAGGGATTCACCTGGCAAGGGCTGCCGGCCAGCTGGCCGATGGCTACGGCGAAGTCATACCAGGAGCACACGCCTTCGTTGCTGTAGTGGTAGACACCTTCGGCGGGGGCCGGGGTGTTCAGGATGGTGCCGATGGCATCTGCCAGGTCGCCGGCGTAGGTGGGGGTGCCGACCTGGTCGAACACCACATTCAGGCTGGGGCGACCGGCCATGAGGCTGAGCATGGTTTTCACGAAGTTCTTGCCATGGATGGAGTAGAGCCAGGCGGTGCGGATGATGACGCTGCGGCAACCGCTTTCCAGAATAGCCTGCTCGCCCGCGAGTTTGGTACGGCCATAGGCACCGAGCGGGTTGGTGGCTAGTTCCTCGGTGCGCGGGGTGTTACCCTCGCCTCCGAACACATAGTCGGTGCTCACGTGCACGAGCAGCGCGCCCTCTGCCTTGGCTGCGGCGGCCAGATTAGCAGCAGCGGTGGCATTGATGAGGTAGGCCACGTCTTCGTTGTCCTCTGCTGCGTCTACATTGGTGTAGGCGGCGCAGTTGACGATGGCGCCCACGCCCTTGGCTGCTTCAAGCACAGCGGCGGCATCGGTGATATCGAGCTCGGCCACATCGGTGAAGATGAACTCATGTCCGCTGCACATCTCGGTGGCCACGCGGCGCATTTCATTGCCCAGCTGACCGTTGGATCCTGTTACGAGAACTTTCATGATTGACGAATGACGATTTATCCGGCTTCGCGTCTGCCCTTCGGGCAGCTTGCTACGCCGAGACAGGCGATTTATATTACGTTTCTGGAAAAAGCAGGGGTTAATACAGTGGAGTGAAGAAGTCGAAATCGTGGGGAGCATCGGCCAGGGTGCAACGGCCGGTGTCCTTGGCGGAGAGGATGACATCAGCCGCGGGGAGCTGCCAGTCGATGCCGAGGGCGGGGTCATCCCAGGCAATGCCGCCTTCGCAATCGGGAGCGTAGTAGTTATCGCATTTGTATTGGAAGATGGCCTCCTCACTCAGCACGGCAAAACCATGGGCAAAGCCACGGGGGATGAAGAGCTGGCGGTGGTTTTCGGCACTGAGCTCCACGGCTACGTGCCGGCCGAAGGTGGGGGACCCCTGGCGGATATCCACCGCTACATCGAGCACGCGCCCCTTCACGCAGCGCACGAGCTTGCTCTGGCAATGCGGGGCGCGCTGGTAGTGCAGGCCTCGCAGCACGCCGTAGCTGGACATGGACTGATTATCCTGCACGAAGGTGGTGTTGCACACCTTTTCCTTGAACTCACGGTCGGAGAAGGATTCGTAGAAATAGCCGCGAGCATCGCCGAAGACGCGGGGTTCGATGATGACTACGCCGGGAATGGCTGTGGGAATGATTTCCATTTACGATTGATGATTTTTGATTTTCGAAATCTGTATATGCGCGTATCAGTTCTTGTTTTTCTGCTTGCGGGCCTTGCGCACGAGGTGCATGAGGTACTGGCCGTACTGGTTCTTTATCATGGGCTGGGCGAGCTGCTCGAGGCGGTCGTCATCAATCCAGCCGTTTTCCAGGGCGATGGCTTCGAGACAGGAGACCTTGAGACCCTGGCGCTTTTCGATGACTTCCACAAAGGTGGAGGCTTCGGAGAGGGAATCATGGGTACCGGTATCCAGCCAGGCAAAGCCGCGGCCCAGGGTCTGCACTTTGAGGTTGCCGGCGGCGAGGTATTCCTGATTCACCGTGGTGATTTCGAGCTCACCACGGGCGGAGGGCTTGATGGTAGCGGCCACATCCACCACGCTGTTCGGGTAGAAGTAGAGGCCCACCACGGCGTAGCTGGATTTGGGTTCCTCGGGCTTTTCCTCGATGGAAAGGCAGTTGCCCTCTTCGTCGAACTCAGCCACGCCGTAGCGCTCGGGGTCGGCCACGCGGTAGCCGAATACGGTAGCTTTGCCTTGCTCGGTATCCTGCACGGCTGTAGCCAGTTTCTTACGGAATCCGGCGCCGAAGAAAATGTTGTCGCCCAGTACCAGACAGACGGTATCGTTACCGATGAAATCTTTGCCGATGATGAAGGCTTGTGCCAACCCATCGGGGCTGGGCTGCTCTGCATAGGAAAAACGGACACCGTAGTCTCCGCCATCTCCCAGCAGACGCTTGAACCCGGGCAAATCCTCGGGGGTCGAGATAACGAGGATATCTCGAATGCCCGCGAGCATGAGTACGGAGATGGGATAATACACCATGGGCTTATCAAAAATGGGCAGTAACTGCTTGCTTACCCCTTTGGTAATAGGGTACAATCTTGTGCCGGAACCGCCTGCCAGTACAATACCTTTCATGGGAGTGTGTAATCTTTGATGATTGCGATATGTTCGCCTTTTGTGCCGAGCGTGCTGAGCACTGGTTGAAATGACGAGGCTGCCATATTCTTGCCTGTTATACATCATTAGCGGCGGGGATGCAAGCTCTTATTTTGGCGATTTTGAAATCAGGGCTTGTTTCAGATTTGCCGGTAGCAGAAATGACCTGCTTTGTATTTTCGTTGCAGTATCAGGCGCAACTCTTGCATGGTATCAACGTAAAGTGTGGTATTTTGTCAGTGATAGGTAAATCACGAATATAACTCTCTCTTAACCAGCTCACCTCTAAAAACTCGCCATCCGTCAGATAAATGGGGATTTGTCGCGCAGAATGCGCGACAACAGATTTCAAATTTTAACATTTCATCCGTCTTCGTCTGCGCCTACGCCGAGACAGGAATTGCACATTTGGAAAATTCCCCGCGCCTGTGGCGCGGCAAGCTTTGAGCCCGCTCTGCGGGCGGCAGAAGTTAGCCCGGGGCGTAAGCCCCGGGTATGGTGATATAACGTATTGAGTCCGGGCAGCATCGCGACTGCGATGCTGTGGAGGACG
>JAFYUJ010000091.1 GCA_017558555.1 Akkermansia sp. | reverse complement strand
TCATTTGATTACTACTTTTGATGTTCCATGGCATAAAGTCATTATGCCATATGTCTCTCCAAAAGTGTAACCTATGTCTTGGTACTTGTGTTACCTATGTGGTGGTACTTTTCTGTTACCTTTGTCTTGGGTGCGTACCGCGTGTCTCGCTCGTATACGCGCGCGCGAAATCTCCCCCTCCTCCCCCTCTCCCCAATCGAAGTATGAAACGCACACCCTTTCTTACACGCATTTTGAGTTTGATGGGCACTGCTGTGGCTGTGACGCTGAGCCAGCAAGAAGTAGCTGCCGGCACCATGCACTCAGACGTGACCATCATGACCTACATGGACTTTGCGCAAAACCGCGGGCGCTATGAGGTTGGAACTGGTGTTAACGCGCTGCTGAGCCACATCCGCACCAATGTGGAAAATGGTATCGCCATTTACTATACGGATGGCACGCCCACCTACACCATTTCCAATTCCCAGGGGATGATCAGTTTCATGGGGGCACATGATGGCGGCTACGCGACCGCTATTTCCCCCAACTACATTGCAACGGTGGCGCACAATGGTGAGATTGATGCCTCATTTGCTGAGCGTGCTGTGGGGGCAGAGCACGCCATCAACTATTCCGCTGTGGGTGTGCGTTATTCTGCCACGGCAAATATGGATGACGTGGTATTCCGTTTGGTGCCGGTGGATGCCAATGGAAATCAGTATGACTACATGGTGCAGCGCCAGAGCAAGATTTTCACAGATATCTCCTGGAATCCGCTGACCAGCATCACCGATATTCCGTCACTGCAAGGCGAGTTGCAGTATCACGTAGGTGGCGGTTCCATGAACATTTGGTCGGAGGAGGATGGCAAATATCAACTCATTGGTGGCTACATCATTGGCTCCATCAAGACCATTGAGGGTGCCACCTTGCACAATGCTACGGTTCCCTATACCAACAACAGCATCACCAGTAACCCCAGTTATGGCGATGGAGTGGGTGCCACGCTTGAGGATCCTTTGCCCCTTGGTACGGAAGGTGGCGACTCTGGTAGCCCTGTGTTCATCTACAATGCTGCTACCGGGCAGTATGAATATTTGGCAGCTCACCAATCTGGTGGCGGTACCAGTGGATGGGCACAGGCTCGCGGCAATGTGGAGTGGACCCAGCAGATGCTGGAGTACTTCAACGTGAGCCCGGATATGAGCAGAGGCGAAGTCCATCTGCACGCCATCACTCATGTGGGGGATTACTATGCGGACAAAGCCGGCAACAACACCCTCACCTACTACGGCTATGCTACCGATGCTGCCGGCAATGTGCTTGGGCAGTATACTGGTCTCAAGAATGGTCTTTCCACCTGGTCTGACCTGCGCCCGGTGAAGGATTTGCAGAATTGGTACGCCTACGATTCCAATGCCTACATTCAGCAGAAGGATACGGACCTCTTCTTCTCCAGTAACCTGGTCTTCAATGCTCAGCAAGCTACGAATAACATCGTTCTGGATGCCACGGTAGATTTAGGTATTGGTTATGCCGAGTTTAATGCCGGTGATTTGGAGAAAGCCAGCTTCATCATTCGCTCTGCAGAGGGAGCCAATAATCTCTTCAACCACGCTGGCTATGTCATCAACAAAGGAGCCGAGGTGCACCTGCGCCTCAACAACCCCGCCGACTACATGTATGAATGTCGCAAGAACGGCGCCGGTGATTTGTACATCGACGGCACGGGAGATACCAATGCTCTGTTGGCTGTGGGTGGCACAGGTACCACCTATCTGCAGCAACAAAACGGTTATGCTGCCTACAATGTGGTAGCCAGCAGCGGGGCTACGGTCGTCATCAACGATATCTCCCAGATTCAGCGCGATTTCACCTTTGGTAATGGTGGGGCTATATTGGATATGAACGGCAACAGAATGGATTGGTACGCCAACAATTCAGCTGTGAAGGACGCCGGCTTCAGTATCAATGCGTTGACTGATGAAGCATTGATTGTCAATAAGAAAGCTGATACCATTGCAAAGCTCACTTTCAAGGAGAGCGGTGAGCATACCTATCTGGGCTCTTTCCAGGATACGGCCGATGCTGCGTTGCAGATTGAATATGCCGGTGGTGGTGTATGGACGCTGAATAGCATCCACACCAACCTGTCTCACCATGACGACAGCTCGTTCACCGTGGCGAATGGCAAAGTGATTTTCACCGGCACCAATACCATCCACGGTATGGGTACCCTGACCGGAAACGGCCAGGACAGAGTCGTTGTGCCGAACGACTGGCATTATGCTGATGCCACTATGAATGTAGAGGTGGCAGCGGGGGCTACTTTCGAGCTGGGCAGCCACGCTCGCCTGACCGGCAACGTGATGGTGGCCGAGGATGGCACCTTCATCTTGCGAGAGGGCGTGAAAGACTGCTACGAGTATGTGGAAGGTGGGCAGCTGCTGGAGGATACATACAAGTACCAGGCTTTCTATGGGTTGCATGGCAATATCTCGCTGACTGGTGACATGTTGGTGGAATACAGCGCCGGCACAACGGCCAACACCACTCTGACCGGCAAAATCAGCGGTACGGGGGCTCTCACCGTCAAAGCCGGCACCAGCGGCGGTACATTGACCCTAGTCGGTGATAATTCGGAGTTCATCGGCGTGAAAGAGGTTGTTTCCGGCGGCGTGATAGCTACCAGCAATGCCGCATTGGGCAATGTGAGCGATAGCCAATGGCTTGTGGGCAAGCAGGGGTGGATTGCTTCCCATGGATTTACTGAGGGTTCAGACGTCCTCTCGTACATTGATTCTCAATCCACGGGTACTCTCGCTCTTTCATACGATTTTTCTACGGCGCTGAATCTGGCTAACCATACAGGACTCTTCATTGGTGCTGAGGCAGGTAAGACTGTTTCCTATGGCACGATGGATGCCACGCTGGCAGCTGTGAATGGCGAATACAAGCTTGGCGGTGGCGGCGGTGAGCTTGTGGTGAACTTCAAGCTCACGGGTGCGGAGAACGTCCTCGTGCTGGGAGCTGATACCAGCTCCACCGGTGTGGTCACCCTGACCAACTCCGGCAATGATTTTGGCGGTGCTATCATCTTCACCGGTTCTGGCATCACCCTCAATGCGGCTGCCGGTGCCTTGGGGCAGTCGACCGTCTCTCTGCGATATGGCAACGCCATGGCGCTCTCCTCGGTCAATGATATCAGCCATATTCTGGCTGGTTCTGAGGGTATATTACTGTTGAACCACCTGTTCGATGCTGACATTTCCACCAGCGGATATGTGGGGCTGGCTGTCGGTGCATCCACCGACCTTACCTATGCCAAGTCGTTGACTGTGGCAGAGGGGGAATCCTACCGCTTCGGTGTTATCAACGGCGCTACGTTGACCTTGAAGACCCAGCTGAGTGATGCGCATGATTTGCTGCTGGATGCCCAGGGGTATCAGGGGGGTACACTCAAACTGGCTGGTAACGATAACTATGCCGGTAACATCACTGTGCAGGGCAATCGCGATGCCAGCGCCGCAGGGAGCATCACCTTGGCTGTGGGGCGCAACATGGAGCTGAGCGGCGATATCACCCTGGCCAATGGCGGTACACTGGATGTGGGAGGCTACAATGTTACTCTGACGGGTAATATCACCAGCACAGGCGGTAGCATTATCAACAGTTCCTGGACGGGTAGCCCGCTTGACAACGTGTGGCGCGGTGAATTGGTGTACCACGTGGCAGCGGGCGATACGCAGAATGCCGGCGCATCCATGGTGGTACCCTCCATTCGCAAGACAGGTGATGGCAATCTGGTGCTTTCTGCTGCAAACACTTACATTGATTTCTACCTGGATGCCGGTCAGCTGATATTCAATCACGAAGCAGCCGGCAGCATTTACGGCACGGTGCATATGGCTGGTGGCACAACCTTGGAGCTACTCACCCATGATTTGCCCAAGAATACCTTCGTCACCCAGGCGAGTATCACGATGGCTACAAATGGTGGTACAGCTACCGTATTGCAAACAGGAGCCACCTCTGATCACACCACTCAGATTGGTGGTGATATCGTGCTGGGTACAGGTTCTCGCTTGAATCTGGTGGGTGATGGCACCTTCTCCGTTGGTGGTACTGTTCTGGGTGGAAAGGATGCCATACTCTACGTCGATGCACCGCAACTGACGCTGAATACCAGCAACGGTGTGACGATTTCCGGCACATTGCAATTTACCGGTGATGCCAAGCTGTATTCCAATGGTGAAAACGCCGGTATGGTGCGCAATATTGAGCATTTGGCTCTGGCGGAGGATTCTACCTTTGTCCTGGCAGAACGCTCCGGCACCAGCTACTGGTCTATCAACTCTCTGAACGGCAGTGGTACCTTCCAGTGGGATTCCACTACCAGCCAATTTGATGGAACCAATGGCAGCGCTTCTCGCTTGGTATTGAAGGGTGAGAATGAATATGCGGGGCATATCATCCTCAATCGTACGAATCAACACGAGAACTTCACCCACGGTGCCTACCTTGAATTGGCGCATGATAAAGCTGCTCAGCATGCCGATATCACCATTACCGGCAAGAGCGCGACAGGTTGGGCCACTCTGGCCGTTAATACGGACAATGCCACCATCAAAGGCTTGACGGGCAATGAATTCAGCTACACCTTGGCGGCTCCTGCCGGCAATACCAAGGTTTCTGGCTCTGCTCACCCGACTTCGACCCGCAAGAGCATCCTCACCATCCAGACGGCTGCCGGCACCAGCTACACCTATGCCGGTCTGGTGGGCAGCAGCGCTGATACGTTGGAAAAGAGTCTGGATATTGTGAAATCCGGTGCCGGTGAGCAGAATTTCACCGGTGCCGTCCATGTGGGCAATGTCACCGCCAATGCCGGCGCGCTGAACTTTGCCAACGGCTCCACTACTGTGCTGGGTGATGTGGCTGTGGCTACTGGTTCGACCCTCACGGGCTTTGATTACACCCTTTCTGCTGGTAAAATATTCAGCATCAATGCTGGCGAAGTCGGTGGAACAGCTAGTTTCACAGGGCAGTTGACTCTGGCAGGCGGTCAGTTTAATATCGACGCCCTGGCATTGGGCGGCGATGCAACCTTGCTGAGTCTTGGTGGCGTGTCCATGGTGAATGGTGCTACGCAAACCATCACGTTGACCAACTCCGACCACCTGGCCGTAGGCACCTACACCATTGCCTCGGGTGATTGGACCAACCTGCTGGGCAATCTGGCCTACAGCGGCATCAATGGGTATGATGTGAGCTTCGACACCAATGATGCCGGGCATCTCCAGCTCGTTATCGGCCACAAGAACGGCACTGTCATCTGGGATGGCACGGCAGATAACCACGTGTGGAGCAGCAATACCTTCGGCTCCAGCGCCAATGCTCTGGGCGAGGGTTCCATCGCCACCTTCACAGAAGCTGCAGCTGGTCGCACTGTATCAGTGAGCGAAGATGTGAGCGTGGGGCAGGCTTCTTTCCTGCACACCTCCGGTGAATACGTGGTAGAATCTGCGGGTGGCACAGCTACCGTGGGTGAACTCTCCCATTCCGGCGCCGGTACGGTCACCATCAACTCCGGCATGACTGTTGCCGGTACGACATCTATCAACGGCGGCGAAATCATCGTGACTTCTGCGGTGGATTTGGGTACGGTCACCGGTGAAGGTACACTGAGCATCAACTGG
>JAFYUJ010000090.1 GCA_017558555.1 Akkermansia sp. | reverse complement strand
TTCTTCACACCTCGCATTCTGCCACCCACTCCGCTGCGCTCCGGGGTTCCGCTTCCTTTGGCATGATACCCCAGAGTTCCGTCACTGCGTGACTTCACTCTGGGCTACCTTCTGCCGCCCCGCAAGGCGGGGCTCAAGGCTTGCTGCGGCATAGCCGCAGGGAACTTCACATTCGTAACTCGTAGTACTTCCCTTTGGGGGGAACAGCGCTGCGCGCGGGAACAGATGCTGCGCATCGGGAACAGCGTCCTGCGGACGCAGGAACGTTGCGGCTGCGCCGCAAGGGAAAAGCCCCGGGCGGGGAACACCGCACCGGGGCTTAAAAGGATGAGGGAATGGAAGCGTGGATTACTTCTGCAGCTCCCACAGGGCTTCGTCTGCCAGCAGCTTGCAGCCGCGCAGGTCGAGCTTGCCGGTGGGCAGCACGGGAATGGCTTCCACGGGCACCAGGTACTTGGGAGCCCACAGGTTGGGCATCTGGCGCTCGATGAGCACATTGCGGATCGCGGTGAGGATTTCCTTTTCCTCGGAGCTGCGCTGGTGCTCAGGCAGAGCGGAGAGCAACACCAGGGCCTCGCCCTTCTGTGCATCGGACACGCCGGCAATGGCAATCTTCACACCGTCCTCGGGGTTAAGCTCCAGAGCCTGGGAGATAGCCAGCTCCACGCCTTCGTGGGGCACCATTTCGCCACCAATCTTGGAGAAGCGGGAAAGGCGGCCACCCAGGGTGATAAAGCCGTTGAGGTCCACGCGGCCGATGTCGCCCGTCTTGAACCAGCCGTTGTCGAAGATTTCGGCATTGAGCTCGGGGCGGCCAATGTAGCCGTTGAACACGTTGGAACCCTTAATCCACACCATGCCCTGCTCCGTGAGCGGCAGCACCTTGGTGTCGTCGTCCAGGTCCGTGATGCGCACAGCAATACCGGGCAGCGGGGCGCCGATACTGCGCTTGGTGGTGCCGGGCACATAGAACTTGGAGCCCTCCACCATGGGGGCATCAGGCATGTTGGCAGAGCACACAGGGGCCGCTTCGGTGAGGCCGTAGCCCTCCAGCAAGCCCACGCCGTGAGCCTTGAAGAAAGCTTCCTCCAAATCCGGCTGCAGCTTCTCGGCGCCCACCACAAACTGGCGCACCGTGGCAAAGGTGCCATCCTCGGCGCGGCGCAGCATGCCACGGGCAAAGGTGGGCGTGGCGCACACCAGGGTGAGGCCGTGCTTCTTGATGAGCTCGCACAGGTTGCGGGCATCCGTGGGGTTGGGATAAGCCACAAAGGGGTGCCCCGTGAGCAGCGGGAGCATCATCGTCACCGTCAGACCAAAGCTGTGGAAAATGGGCAAGCTGGCCAGGAACTTGGCGTTCTCCAAATCCAGGCGGGATGCACACTGCGTCACATTGGCCAGCACCATGCGGTGGGTCAGCGTCACGCCCTTGGGCTCGCCGGAGGAGCCGCTGGTAAAGAGCATGGCGCATTCGGCGCCATCGCAGCGGGCATCGGTATCAAACATGCGGCAAATCATGCTGGCGGGCGCCATCTTGGCCATCATCACATTGCTGATGAGACTGGCCTTGGAAAGGCTCTTGAGCAGGTCTTCCACCAGGATGAGCTGGTCTTCCGGAGGCCAGGGGAAGGTGGTGAGCTTCTGCATGAACTTGCGAGCCGTGATAAAGGTCTTGAGCCCGGCCTGGCGCACGGTGCTTTCAAAAGCCTCGCGGGAGGATGCGTAGTTGATGAGCACGGGCGTCTTGCCGGCCAACATGCAGGATACCGTGGCAATCGTGCCGCCGGGTCCCGGGGGCAAAATCACGCCGATGCGCTCGTCATCTCGCTTCTTGAGCAGCTTGGCCACCGTCATGGAAACACCCAGCAGCTTGAAGTTCGGCAACGCACTGCCGCTCAGACCGTCAATCACCTCCACCTTGGGGTTGGCTTTCATCGCCAGCACCAGCTGCGTGGTCACAGAGCCCTTCAGGAAGGGATTGGCGGAGAACAAATCAGCCCCCTTCTCCATCCAGGCAGAGAGCAGGCGCTCACCCGTCTGGGGGCCGGGGCGCAGCTGCGGCATGATGCACAGCTCCTCGCGCTCGGCAGGGATATTGCCGTTGGAGTACAGGGCGTTGATATCGTTGTCATTGTAATGCCCCAGGAACACCGGCACAGGAGAAATGTGCAGGCTGCCCACAGTAGAAAGGAAGGGAGAGGGCACATCTGCCAGCGTACCGCGCACCTTGGCCACCTGCCCCGGCAGGAACACCACGCTGAGCCCCTGCTGCATGCGGTTGAGAATCTGCTCACGCACCGCGCGGGAAGTCGTGTGGCGGAAATCAAAGTATTCAATGCAAATATCCTTCGTCTTCAGGTAATCCATGATTTCTGCAGACGGCGGGAAAGTCGGGTCCACCAGGTAGCAAACCTTGCCCTGCAGCAAGCGGTGCAGTTCCTTGCCGGCGGCAATGCTCATGCGGTTGGGCATGTAAAAGCCGGGCTGCACGATGTTCTCCTGGCCATGTACGTTCAGCTGTGCCATATGTGTTGTGTGTAAAATGAAAGTGAGTAAGTGCTTGTTCGGTATGCTGAGAAAGCCGCTCTACCTCGCATCGGCAGAGCGGCTTCCCGCACTGCGAGCTTTATGCATTATAGCATGTTGCTCACGTTTGGCGAGTCAAAAATGACTCGGATTTATCAGAATGTGTAGGTAACGCTCAGAGAACCCACCACGCCGAAGTTGCGGAAGGGATAGTTGTAGTAGTTACCGGAGTATGCACGGAACTCAGAGCACTTGTTGGCAGCAATGGCGCCGGGACCGGCCCAGTTGAAGCTCACGCCCGGAGTCACGATGAGGTTCTTCTTCACGAACCAGGGAGTCTGGAACTTGATGTAGAAGGCCTGAGTACCGTTGTCGCATGCGTAGTGACCGTTGTCGAAGTAGTCAGCAGCCACGGTCATACCGAAAGTCAGCAAACCGGCCACCTTGATGTCCTCGGGCGTACCCACGATGGGGGCCTTCAGCGTGATGGTCGGTTCGAACCACCAACCGCAGAGACCGGACACGCTGTAGCTGGTCTTCACACCCATGGACAGCCACTTGTAGGGGTTCCACTCGGGGTGCACAAAGAATTCATTCACGCAGGAAGCTCCGTTCTTGGCGTAGTGCTTGGCCATCACACCCAGCAGACCACCGTGGATGTAGTCATGACCAAAGCTCACGCTCCACAGACCGCTCGTGGGCTTGTAGTTCAGAGCGGACACCACGGCGAACTCGTTTTCAATGTTGAGCTGCTTGATCTTGGCCTTGCCCACGTTGGCCTGTGCGTACTGCACAGCCTGGTCATAGGAATAACCCTTCTTCATGGCCATGCCCACAATCGTATTGAAGCTGGCGTTGGGGTTGCCGTACAGGGTGTGGCCGGAGGTGGGAATCGTGTAGGCCAGCGTGATGGAGGCGCTCCACTGATCCTGCTTACCAAAATCGTAGTTCAGCTTCAGCGCAGAGTTCAAAACGCTGTCACCCTGAGCTACAGAGTGAGACACCACATAACCGCGGCCGGTGTAGTTTGTAGCATAGCCAACCTGGAGAGCGCCGGATACGCGCTTGACGGATGCAGGCACTTCGGCCTTGTAAGTATTCACAGCAGGAGCTGTTGTTGCAAATGCAGGCACGGCGAGAGCCGCAGCGAGTAGTGCAGTCTTAATCTTCATATCATGTAGCTTGTATGTTTTTCCGCATCCGGTACCACACCCAACGACTCCTCAGAGCCATTTCTGGCAGGTGCAGAACTCTGGCGGTACCCCGAAATTATCAGCTTTTTCCGCGTATGTCAAGCTAAAATGTAGAGTATACTCTATGTTTTCATCATTTTTTTGCATTTTTTCGCCGTTGACGCACATCCGTGCACTCGCCATTTGTCAGGGCAATGGGGATTTGTCGCGCAGAATGCGCGACAACGGATTTCAAATTTTAGAATTTCAAATTGCACATTTGGAAAGTTCCCCGCGCCTGCGGCGCGGCAAGCTTTGAGCCCACGAAGTGGGCGACAGAAAGTAGCCCGGGGCGTAAGCCCCGGGTAGGGTGAGAAAAATGAATGGGAGCCCGTAACGGTGTCGCGACTGCGACACTGCGGAGGGCGGCAGAAACATAGCAGAGGGCGTTAGCCCGGAGCGAAAGCGAGGAACGTGGAATAAGCGTGTTTTTCGTTTTTATTC